>JAHDHP010000212.1 GCA_020631245.1 Bacteroidota bacterium
GATGGAGATTTTGTTTTCTATTTCTTCTTAAAGTTGATGGCATCTGAAGTACCCATATCAGAGCTAAGTGCTACGCGCTTACGCAAAATACCATCATCAACTGTTAGAGCTGCCGTATTGGGTGACCGAGTGCCCTCATTGTGCGCGTGTAGGATGAGATAATTATCTGCATCTGGATTTATCTTTACTTTAATTTTTTTCTTTTTGGCGGTTAGGGCATGTTCTTTTAGCAACCATTGCCCATTGAAGTATAAAGAGATCGTATCACCGTCTACAATTTCAGAATCCCACACTACAAACGTTAATTCATCTCCTTGTACAATCACTCTTTTCCCTGTGCGGACAGCCCGACTTCCAAGTGAGTCAGGAATATTTTCATCAAATGTTAAACGAAAATCTTCTAGGTTTTCTTCTACTGGAGCAGTCTTTTCTTGTTTAGGAGTTTTTGCGACCTTACTCGCAACGCCCGTACTAGTTGTTGGCTTTTGGGGTGAAGGAGGTGAAGAGGGTGTTACGACGGGTTTAGATGTAGGTGCAGGAGGTATAGGGGCTGTTGCTACGGGTTTAGACGTAGGAACAGGGGGGGTAGGTAACTCTTCTACTTCATAAATTTTCTTGTATTTCCACATTTTGGTAAACTGTCCATCTCCAGCCGACAAAATAAATTGCCCATCGTGGCTAAAATGTACGGTACGAACCGGTCCATAATGTCCCATCAAGTCACTTGTTACTTTCTTTTTCTCAAGGTCATACACACTTGCTCCATCACCCGAATCACCAATGACTAGACATTTCCCATCTTTAGAAAAATCAAATTCGGTTTGATTAAGTGATGTTAGGATACTAGAGTGTACTTGTGCCCCAGTTTTTACATCATAAAGATTCAATAGCCCATTGTCACATAAACAAGCCATTTGGGTTTCGGTTGGATCAAATTTAACATCTACGACTTTTCTTGAACAAGCAGAGATGGTTTTAATGACCTTATTTTCTCTCAAATCAACCAATGCTACATCTGTTTTTGAGGCAGCTAACATCATGGAACGATTTTGATTGATGGCAATATCATCGACTACCTTCCCTACTCTAGTAATGAGTTTTGCTTTTTGAGGGGCTTGGTAAGAACTAAGGTAATATAATTTACCATCTCCTCCACCAAAATAAACGCCATCTCCTCGTTGATCAAAAAAGGCAAATGTTTTTAGGCTATGTGATAGTTCGGGATTAGACTTAGAAAGGTCAAAAATTGCTTGTCCTGTTTTGAGACTCCAAATTTTCACATTTCCATCTGCTCCTACAGACGCCATTCTTTCTTGTAAAGGATGAAAATTGATGTCTCTAATGGCTCCTTTATGCGCTTGCATAATTTTATAGATCTTGGTATTCTCTGTTTTGCGAATGACAATACGTCCTTTTCCATTCCCAATAGCAAATAACTCTGATTGTGGGCTAAACCTAACGATGGTAATTTCACCCGAACCACTACTGACACTAAATACTTTATAATCATCAAATACCTGGGCCTGAATATCCCAACATATGCAACAAAGGCATAACAAACATAAAAGTTGTTTCATATAATCGAACTTTTTTTTAACCACAATATAAATTTGCGGTTGAATATATTCATTAACAAGATTGAATATCTGGGAACTAGGCAAAAAGTATTAACAATCAAAGCAGGAACTTTGTTGTATTACACACAATGTCCTATTTTGTTGAACAATACACCCCATAATAGGGCACTAAAAGTCAAACAAAACATTTTCCTTTTATCTTATTTTATATCACACATAACGTGCCTGCTTCGCCTGCAAAAATACATGAAAAGTAGTTAATGACATATTCCTGACACTTTTTTTCATCAAATTTACCAGGCATTTTAGAACGAATAATAGGCAAGCTTCTTATACAAATGAAACATTTATTATGCTTTTTCGTAATTCGGCACTAATTTCGCTATATAATTACTTGAAAAATGCAATAGGAAGATTTTCTGATAGATATTCAACAACTTACCCATCAACTTGTTTTACGATATTATTTAATCCATAAATTGATGATTAATTTGGCATAAATATGGTAATCAAGTGGTTGCATTCAAACCCATTGTTAGCCCCCAGCATTCTTTTGTAGCAGTATCCTATTGTAGGTAAAGTACACATTCTTTATTGTACCTTACCTTGTCTCCTAGATCATAAAATTAATGATAATGTTCAGTAGTAATCGACTACTTCTTTTATTTGTATTTGGTACATTCTTTTTAACAGCTTGTCAACGCGACAATAACAATTGGGAATTAGACCAACTAGATACGCGATTAGAAGAAGCTTTAGAAACAGCCTCAAATGGGAAAGGGTTAAGTTATTATATTCTTCCAGAAAGCGATGATTATCAAGCCATACCCCAAGATCCTAATAATCCTATTTCGAAAGATAAAGTAAAGTTAGGAAGATTATTGTTTCATGAAACGGGTATCGCTATTAATCCTAAAAATCCAAATGGGGAAGGTACTTATTCTTGTGCAAGTTGTCACCATGCACAAGGAGGTTTTCAAGCCTGTTTGCCACAAGGAATTGGCGATGGTGGAAAAGGATTTGGAATGACGGGTGAACTTCGTGCAAAAGATAGTGCTTATGCAGCGGAAGATGTGGATGTACAACCTATTCGTACTCCTTCAGCACTTAATATTGCTTATCAGAAAAATGTATTATGGAATGGGCAATTTGGTGCAACAGGCTTGAATCGTAGCACCGAAAGTGAATGGACAAGTGGTACCCCTAAAGAAACGAATCACTTAGGTTTTGAAGGTACCGAAACCCAAGCTATTGCAGGATTGAAAGTACATCGTTTAGTAGTAGATTCAGGTTTTATTCCTAATAATGGGCATTATGTAGCCCTTTTCGATCGTGCTTTTGATTATTTAGAACCTCAAGAACGTATTTCTCAAACTAATGCAGGTTTGGCAATTGCGGCTTATGAGCGTACTTTATTAGCCAATAAAGCTCCTTTTCAAGAATGGTTAAAGGGAGACAATAAAGCAATGAGTGAAAGTGAAAAGTTAGGTGCTTTATTATTCTTTACCAAAGGACAATGTAATAATTGTCATAATGGTCCTGCGCTTAGTTCAATGGAATTTCATGCTTTAGGGATGAATGATTTACATGATGGCAGTTATGGCGAAATTGTGCGAGCAGACCCAGAAGATGGCGCGCATTTGGGGCGTGGTGGTTTTACAGGTAGAGATGCAGATATGTACAAATTTAAAGTGCCACAGTTATACAATTTGAAAAACTCACCTTTCTACGGACATGGAGCTTCTTTCCGTAGTGTAGAAGAGGTCGTAAAATATAAAAACGAGGCAGTTGCCGAAAATCCAGATGTGCCAGCAAGTCAACTTTCTAAGCACTTCCAACCATTACTACTTTCTGATACTGAAATGGAGCATATTAGCAATTTTATTGAAAATGCACTGAATGATCCAGATTTAGAGCGATATGTACCTACAAGTGTTCCTTCTGGTAATTGTTTCCCGAACAATGACGGAGCTTCGAAGGATGATTTGGGATGTAGCTAAGAAAAATGTGAGATACGAGGTGTGAAGTACGATGAAAATTCGTTTTGTGGTATCAATGTTGTACATTTACTGATATAGTACATCGTTATTGCTAAACACTCTTATGGATTTTCTCTTGTCATCGCTACCCTTTAGCGATTATCCTCTTATTACCAAAAGTCTACTCGAACTCATCATTCGATTCGGGATTGATTTTGTGTTGATCTACTTCATAGTGATGGTTATATATCGCCCTTCTAAAGGGGCAGATGTTGCCTACCAGTTTACTTTTTTTACCCTCAACATTCTCATCTTTTTCATTTGCTATTTTATGGCTTCCACCGAGTTGGAGTTGGGAATGGCTTTTGGATTATTTGCTTTATTTTCGATCTTTCGGTATCGTACAGGGAGTTTGGCAATAAAGGAGATGACTTATTTGTTTGCAGTCGTATGTATTGGAGTAATTAATGCCTTGAGTAAAATGAGCTTGGTGGAGTGGTTGTTTGCTGATGTGATGTTATTGGTTACTATCTTCGCTTTAGAACGCTACTTTTTTAGGAATATGGATTATTTGGACTTGCAAAATAGCAAGTTGATCTATGATCGCCTTGATTTGGTGGCTCCTGAAAAACGAGAAGAATTGATAGCTGATATTCGTGAAAGAACAGGATTAGACGTTGAGAAGGTAACAGTAGGAACTATTGATGTACGGAATGAGACAGTAAACTTGCAGGTTTATTATAAAACATAAAAAAAGAGACACTTAGAAAAGTGTCTCTACTGGTTATGATTCAACATACAATACCTTGTACTTAAAATTTATATTTCTCTGGTTTTCGCATAGCTATTTTCTGTTCAGGCGTTCGTGCTACAGGTAGTGCGATCCACAAAGCGATGTAGATAACTAAGCCTGTACCAAAACCTGCCAACATAGAAAGGGCAAAAAGTAAGCGAATCCAAAGTGGATCGTTCACATTGAAGTAAGTAGCGAGACCACTCGCAACTCCCGCAATGACCTTATCTTCTTCATGTCGATATAATCGAGGTTTTACCGCTGGATACATTTCATTCATTCCATTCCATTCTTGGGCATCTTTCCCTTCTGAATAGGCAGTACTTTTTTGATAAGACAAACCTATACCTGCTCCTTCTTCCTCAAATTCGTCAGGCTTACCAATCACTTTAATAATCTCTTCTATATCACCTTTCTCTACTAATTGTCGATTGGTTTCGGTGAGTTTATCTTGCAGCATTTCGGCTACACGAGCCTCCACATCTTCGATAATTTCATTTCCACCCTCTTCACGAGCGTATTTGCGTTTGATCGCTTTTAAGTATTTTTCCAATAAACGATATGCGTCATCTTTGATGTGGAAAAATAGGTTTCCGATATTGATACTGATGGCTTTGTTCATTTGATTCCTAGTTTTGAGTGGTTGAATTAACAGCTTCTACGAGTTCGTTCCAGCACCCTTGCAATTCGCCGAGTACCGTTTCTCCTTCAGGGGTTAGTGAATAATACTTGCGAGGAGGGCCAGAAGTTGATTCTTGCCAGCGATACGTGAGTAATTTGGCATTTTTGAGGCGTGTAAGCAGTGGATATAAGGTTCCTTCAACCACTAGCAAATTGGACTTTTTCATCTCCTTGATAATTTCAGAAGGATAGGCCTCTGATTTTGAGATGATAGATAAAACACATAACTCCAAGATACCTCGACGCATTTGTGTTTTTGATTTTTCTATATTTATCATGGTCTTTCATTTTAGAGGTGAAAGAAAGTCTGTATTATCTCAACAAACTTTCTGTTTCATTAGGAGAAATCAGCCTTACTTATCTCCAGCCTGTTTGTACTGTATAAAAGTAATAGCGTTTAGCACGTCTACGCTGTTTCATTTCTCTTATTTCCGCATGAAATTCATCCAAACGATCCTTTAAAGTACCACCTCCATTGCTTCTCCACTCATTTTTATTAGCAAAATTGTAGCCTTCTTTGGGTACAAAGATCCAAAGTAAGATATAGAATGGAATTACGATTCCGATACCTAAAAACACCGAAAATAAGAGTCCAATACGAATCCAAAGTGGGTCACTAATTCCAAAATACTTCGCTAAACCACCAGCAACTCCACCAAAAATACGGTCTTCACGACTTCTCTTGAACTGTTTGCTCCAATAACGACGGCGTTTTTTACCTCCTTCACCTTTGCGCCAGTTTCTCGAACGACCTTTTTCTTCATTGGTTTCTGCATTTTCGTAGATACCTCTACTTGCTTCACCAGTTGGAGCATCAAATTGTTCGGGTAATCCAATAATATTAACTGCCATTTGAACATCACTAAATAGCACCATTTCTCGTTTGTGCTTGCCCAGTTGTTCTTGAAACAATTCGGATAATCGTGCTTCAATATCCTCAACTATATTTTCTCCATCTTCATGACGAAAATAGCTGTAAATAGCATCTAAATAGGATTTGAGTGCCCTATATGCTTCATCTTCTATGTGAAAGAAGACATTTCCTAAACTAATACTTATAGTCTTATTCATTTTTAAACTTATTTTTTAGTGGTTGAATTAACAGCATTTACCAGGTCAGTCCATGTTTCTTTTAACTCATTTAAAAAGGCAATCCCTTTATCTGTGAGCGAATAATACTTTCGAGGAGGCCCTGCTGTTGATTCTTGCCAACGGTACGAAAGTATCTGGGCATTTTTTAAGCGAGTGAGGAGCGGATATAAAGTGCCCTCTACTACCAGGAGATTTGCACTATCCATTTCTTTGATAATATCAGAGGGATAGGCTTCAGAGCGGGAGATAACAGATAGTATACACAGTTCTAATACTCCCCTTCTCATTTGTTCCCTGGATTTTTTAGCATTTAGCATATTCTAAAATTTAAGGTACTATGTTTTGCAAGGTACTGTGTTTGATAAGGCTAACTATCAAAGGGGGGTGAAGGTTCCAAATACGAGCTATTTTTTTTAGATTTTTTATTTCACTATATCTTACTAGCTGTAAAGGAGAGGCTTTAATTAATTTTAAGAAAAATAAAATTTAGATAAACTTTTCGATTTTCAATTAGTCTTAGTACGTCGTACACTCACCGTTTAATACCCTATTGTAATAATTGACTCATATTTACACTCTCTCCAACAACAGTTAGTAGTTTGGCTTATTATTAGTGGTCTAATAATGCATTTGAATTACAAAATATCATTATAAAATACTCTAGATTTCTTTATTTTTTTTTGTGACTTTCGCCATTTATAGGCCGTCACAAGCAATAACGAGTCAAGAACATATTTGATATTGTATTAATTTAAAATAAAATTCGAGTCTTATATATTTTACTCTTTTAACTAACTGTTTCCGAAAAACAATATTTATTATATTAATAAAAAAACATTCATAAGATGAAGAAACTGTTTTTGCTTCTAACAATTGTAGCCTTTGTGCTATCAGGAATAACTACTACTCAAGCTCAAACAAGAGTAAAAGCTAAAAAAGCAGAAGAAACCGCAAAGGCTGTAGCTGGCGAGGTTAAAAAAGATGTGGAGGAAGATGGCTGGAAGAACGGCTGGAAAAAAGGTGGTGAGGGAATCATCAACACTAGTTTAACTAGTTTTTCTCAATGGGCAGAAGGTGGTGTAAACACCGTCAACCTTATTGGAAACCTTAATTTATTTGCTGACCGTAAGGTTGGAGATTGGTTATGGGAAAATGATGGTCGTTTTACACTAGGTTTTACCCGTACTAAGAACGACGGATTCGTAAAAGGAGCTGATGTTATTGATATTGATTCTAAAATTGGTCGTAAACTATCAGAGAAATTATATGGTAGTGCTTTATTTACTTTTGATAGCCAATTCTTAGAAGGGGTTTTCTTGAGTGATAATCGCATTAAGCGAGTAGCAGGAAATACTGATACTTTAACGCTTGTTCCTGGTGTAGATGACTTTACAGGATTAGAAGTTGGGAAAGATAGCCTTGGACGTTCAAAATTCTTGTCTCCTGCTGTCATTACTTTTGGTGCGGGAGTTGACTACAAGCCTTTAGATTGGATTTCTGTTTACTTCTCACCACTTACCTTCAAGGGTATTATTGTAAACGATCAGGTAATTGCTGATTCTGGTGTACATGGTAACCGTGTTGATATTGAAAATGGTGTACGTATAGGTAGACGTTTTAAGCCTGAATTAGGGGCACGTTTAACGGTAGGTGCTAAGCGTAATATTACTGAAAACTTATCTGCTGCTTCAACCCTTGATTTATACTCTAACTATTTACAAAATAACTTTGGAGAAGTGAAGCCTCAAAATATTGATGTATTGTGGGTAACAAGCTTAGGTTTGAAAGTAACGAAGTATATCGCTGCCAACTTTGAGTATACCTTAAAGTATGATGATGAGATTTTAGTACCTAAGAAAGTAGGTGACGGTACTGATGCTGTTTACTCTGGAAAAGGTATTCAAAGTAAATCTTTCTTTGGTGTAGGTTTTACTTATAAGTTCTAAA
>JAHDHP010000213.1:0-3136 GCA_020631245.1 Bacteroidota bacterium
CAATCATGGTCTTGCGTGAGAGATAGTAGTGGTAGCTTGGTGAAACAGCCACTTTGTGAAGCAATGACTAGCAGGGCTGACAGCGGAAGACACTGCTAGGAGTATGCTGAACAAGTGGGTGTGAAACAACTACAAACGGATAGCTCGACCCCGATTACGTATATTTTCATTCGCCTGTAGTTCATGCGAGGACGCATGAACGGGCGATGAAAATATACGTAGTCGGGGGCACGCCCAACAAATGATGATTGGATAATTGCATGACTGGATGATTGGATAATAAATCTGCCATTAAAATTCCCACAATCCCACAAAAAAAGTATGACCTTTAGTTGTATCTTCGTCATTAAATAAAACCCTTTCTTATTTATCATAACCGATTACTGATTGTTGCATGAAAAATGCGATTTCTTTTTTATTTTTAATGCTGGTAGGTATCCTTGTTGGGATGGCAGTGATGTTTTATTTTTATCCTAGAGGACCTTTAATACAAGAAGAAACAAAGACAGAATCAAATGTGATTTTGGAACAGGTGCAGAAGGTGATGAAAATGGTAACAGTAGAGGGGCAGTTTGCTGATATTTTGAGCCACGAATCGGATGAAAAGTTTTATGGATTGAGTATTCCAGGGTTTAAGAAGAAGGCTTTGTTGAAGGTGAAGGCGAAGGTGTCGGTGGGTTATGATTTGGAAAATGTGCAGATGGATTTGGATCATACCAATCATATTATTCGGATTAGTAATTTGCCTGAGCCAGAAATTATTGCGACGGATATGGATCTTAGTTATTATGATATTGATGAAGGGGTGTTTAATAGTTTTAGTCCGAAAGAATTGACGTCTCTGAATCAGGCAGCTAAAGACTCGATTGTACAAAGTGTACATCGAAGTTCGCTGATGGAGGTGGCACGAGAACAAGCAGATGATTTGTTTGTTTTAGTAGAGGCGATTGCAGAACAAGGAGGCTGGAAAGTAGTGGTGGGTGGACCGAAAGCTGCGGAGAATCTAAAGTTTGAAGAGTTGCCGAGTGATACGATTGGTAGGGGAGTGGATGAGGATCTGTAGAGGCGTTGCGTGTAACGCCTAAAATTTATTGAAACCTGTCACCTGACTCCTAGTAAATGAAACAATAAATATAATTTAGTCCCGTTAATGAATGCGTGCATTGTTTTTTAGACCTTAAAATTAAAATCAAATTATGTTGCTTAAAAAAGTAAACTTAGTAGCCACGATGGTTATTCTATTTTCAGTATTTTCAAGTATGAGTTTAATGGCTCAAGATGGTTGGAAATCGGAAGGAGAATCAGGTGGGATTAAAATGTACTCGAAAGTAGAGTCGGGTAATGAGTATAAGACCTATAAAGGGGTGATGACTGTCAATAGTTCGGAAGATAAAGTATTGGATGTCATGCGTAGTGTTGCCAATTATCCATCTTGGATGTATGGTACTTTGAGTGCAAAGGTATTGAAGCCTAGTACAACGAGTAATATTGTATCAAGAGAGGTATTTGACAATAATGATAGTTATACCTTTGTGATTTATACGACGAATGAAGGGGCTCCTTTGGGGGATAGAGATGCGGTATCGAAGGTGAGAATGCAGAAGCAGGGCGATGGAGGTGTGACTTTACGCTTTTCAGGAGACCCTAGTTATATTGCGGAGAAAGGTGATTTTGTGCGAGTAAAGTCTTTGAGTGGCTTGTGGAAATTTGAATATGCGGATGGTGGTAAGATCAAAATTACCCACCAATTGTACAATGATCCGAATGTAAGTTCTTGGATTCCTAATCGAAGTGTGAATAGTAAGACGAAGGAAATTGTAGAAAAGAGTTTACAGAAGTTGAAAGGTAAATTGTAAGAGGCGATTGATTAAGTGAAGAATAATAAATCAAAAAAGAATCCCCTGCTTCGAAATGAGGCAGGGGATTTTTTTGTGCTTTATCAGAGTCGCTAACTTTAAATCAAAGATTATAAACTACAAGTAATACCAACTTGTACACCAAAGCTTTGTAAACGACGCTTACGATCCGCATATGATTCTACCAATGAACGGTTGAGCTGATGCTTGGTAATACTCGTTTTATAGTTGGTAACTGCTTGGAAGTTTACCTTTTGGGTAATAGGAATATTAACACCTGCACTTAGATTGACAATATCAAAATAAGGCTTAGTAGGGTATTTCGTATTTTGAGATACTAAGGTATTGCTATAAACAACAAGCGAGTTGTAATCAGTTGTTACTAACTCTTTTTCTTGCTCATCTGAAGATAAGGTTCTTAAATTTCCTTCATTAGATTGAAGAAATCGCTCTTTTACAGGTACATAAGCAGAGATGCCTGCTGCTACATAGGGCTTTACTTTTTTATCATTTCCAAATTCATACTTGGCTATTAAAGGCACTTCAATTGCTTTCATTTTTGTTTCTACTTCATTGCTTACCGTCCGTTGATCCAATTGAGGGTCTGATGAGTTCGCACCAGTTGAAATAAACGTTTTATTGGTATAATAGACACCTGTTTCTAGGCTCCAATTTTTCTTTACTTTCCAGTTGGCACTAACTCCTGCTGTAAATCCTGCTTGTGGTAGGTGGCTAAGATCTGCAAAGTTTATATCTCCAGAAGTGTGAATGCCGACGGTAGTAATGTCTTTTTTCTTTGGACGTTTGGGTAGTGCTGCATTGGCTGTTCCCTTTTCCTGAATGATTTGAAGGGAGGAGGCTTCTGCAAGTTCCGCAGGGAGACTAGGGATATTGTGCGATGATGTAGATGGTATGATTGATTGATTGGGTAGAGACGTTGCACGCAACGTCTTTACAGGAGATTGAGTGATTGGGGGATTGAGTGATTGGGTGGTTGGGTGGTTGGGTGGAGATGTTGCACGCAACGTCTTTACAGGGGATTGAGGGATTTTGTTTTCCTTCACGTTATCGTTCGATGTTCGATGTGTGATGTGCGATGATGTAGATGGTATGATTGATTGATTGGGTAGAGACGTTGCACGCAACGTCTTTACAGGGGATTGAGGGACTGAAGGATTAAATGGTGTATCCTCTTTGTGTGCTCTGTGGTTCTCGACTTTGTGTCCTCTGTGGTTCTCAACTTTGTGTGCTCTGTGGTTCTCAACTTTGTGTCCTCTGTG
>JAHDHP010000213.1:3236-8057 GCA_020631245.1 Bacteroidota bacterium
CTCTGTGGTTCTCAACTTTGTGTGCTCTGTGGTTCTCAACTTTGTGTCCTCTGTGGTTTATGTCTGAATTTGAACTGGATGCTAAAATGATTTGAGGGCTAGACATAGTTTGGTCAGCCCTTTTATTTAATGGGTTATTAGGTGATTGGATGATTGGGTGATTGGATGATTGGGTGACTGGATGATTGGGTGACTGGGTGACTGGGTGATTATTTACATGAGTTGACGTAGTTGATCTATCACTAATGCCATTAGTAGCAATTGATGTATTGGGACTGACTACTGGGGTAGTTGCCTTAGTGATTGGACTAGTAGTCGTATTAGTGGGATTTACCTGAGTAGAGGTAGCTGTTCTATCGGATTCGATATATTGATCATGCGAAAACCACTTAAATCCATACATCATCATTAACATCACGGTAGCAGCTGCAAAGAATTGCAGGTACTTCGGATTAATGATATACGTGAATGGTTTGGGTTGCTGATCCAGCTTCTCCTCCATCACTAACCAGTCCTCTGGGCGGAAGGGCACCTCCAGTTCATTGAGTGCCTCCCTGACTTGTTGATCCAGTGGATGTTGAGGATATTCTTTCATTATTCAGACGTATTAAACAAAGTATAAATTGCCAAGTATGGGTGATGGTAAATTTGGTGATTTAAGTATAATAGGGGTCTTCATGCTTTGCAGCAATCATTTTTTTTAGTTTCCCGCGTGCCTTTGCTAAATTCGATTTGGATGTACCTTCGCTAATACCGAGGAGTTCCCCAATTTCACGGTGATTATATCCTTCGATAGCATAGAGGTTGAACACAGTTCGGTAGGCGGGCGGGAGGTTTTGTACAAGTAGTAGTATTTCTTGGGCAGAAAGGCTGCTAATAGGGTTGCCATCATTTGGCCCCGATTCATTAGAAGCGTATTCTATATCTACTTGTTGGCTATGTTTTTTGTTTTTGCGATAGTGGTCGATAGCCGTATTGATCATAATGCGTTTCATCCAACTGTCAAGTGAATGACTTGGTTTGTAACGATGTAGGTTGTTGTAAACTTTCATGAAACCTTCTGTGAGCACATCTCGCGCTTCTTCATAATTGTTGGTGTATCGGAGACAAACTGCCATCATTTTGCCATGATATAATTCGTATAGCTTTTTTTGATGGCGTCTTTGTCCTTTGATACAGCCAGCAATCAATTCGTTGTGTTCCGATTTGTCACTTTTAAAGGCTAATTTCATAGATCAACAGACTTCTTATTAAACCTTACGTATTGAGTGTGTGAAGGGTTGCCTGATGGGAGTTTTTTTTAAAGATGTCAGGTTTGGGAAGTTAGAGTAATTTCATGTGATTAGGCAATTACTCAACATGTTAGGTCTTGAATAGTGACTGAATTTAGTAGGTTAACCTAGTTAGACCTGACATGTTTTACAAAATCAAGTACTTTTTCACTTAAAACCTGTCATATCTAGGATATTCCTTGTTTTTAGCTCGCTCCTTATTCAAGATATGACAGGTTGTGAATTACTTGATCTTTATTTCTGTGATATTGTCCTGACACCTGACACTAAAATTCAATATTCCTCACCTGTCTAATAGGATTTAAGTTAGGAAAATTAATCATAAATGAAATGCGTTGCCCAAATTTAGGAGCATTTAGATCGAGAGCATTAGAAATGTCAGGAGCTAATCCTATTGGAAAGTAGATTTCGAACTGGTTAGGGATGATTTTGAGGGCAACACCTGCTTCATAGAGTATATTGTCATTAATACCTTGTAAGGTTCGTTCTTCAGTGGTTCCATCGGGACGGGTGATGGTAAATGTTTCGGGTTGGTAATATCCTACATTGGCATATACACTAATAGGTAAAAAGCGTACAGGGATGTCAATATCGAAGTTGAGGGCTGCCATAAACTTATTGGAAGTGCCTATTTCGTTTGCTCCACGGCCATTGACAGGTGCCTTGAATCCGCCTGTATTGAAGGTAGAAATTTGTTGAACATTGAGACCATCTAAGTCATTTCGTCCGAAGAAGACTTGATCGTAGGTATAGTCTTTCCGGCCTGTAATGCCTGGTAGACTAAATTTGAAATCATCTTTGTAGAAAGGGTTGAGGTTTTCATACAGAAAGCCACCTGCAAAAAATCCTACTTTGACCCGTTTACGACTTTTACGATAATTAAAGGAATAGTCACCACCTACTGATAATTTGCCAAAGTCTTGTCCTTGATGTATCAAGGCAAAGAATTTATAGGGACTTATACGACGTCTATTGTAGTAGTCAAAACGCAGTTCATTGACATAGTAACTATTGGTATTGAAACTAGAGGGAGAAGTGAAATGGATAAAGTTAGTATCCGTTTTTTCTGCTAGTAAATTGGACTTGCGAATATTGATATGACGTAGGGTGATTGTTTTATTGACTTTGCTACGTGCCGTTTTTTCTTTGAGGGTAAAGGAGACACGGGGCGCAATTTTGCCCCAACGAAATGGTTCCTCACTTACAACAGCACTGCCAATACTATCTACTCGACTACGTACAGTTCCTTCGTGGAAGGAAGCACCGCCTAAGCCAAAAGTAATAGATTGGAAAGCATTATTGGGGTAGATGGTATAGGAAATGTCTCCTAGACCTACTAGTGCTTTATTTTTGAAGGAAAACATCGGGAATAAGCTGTATTCTAGGTTTTTACGTGGTAGAAGACTATTGTAAAAACCAAGTCCTAGCATGAACTTATCATAGTTGTTGAAGCCCAATGCCGGGGTGAAAAAGTGTTGCTTAGTTCCTAGTTTTTCGATATTGAGTAGCGGCTGCAATTTGATAGGTCCCCCTTTTTTGAAGAGTCCTTTTTTACGATAACTATTATTACTTGTTTTAGTTTCGATGAGGTAGCGTTCGGGGTCAATTTCGAGGCGATCATAGTCGATAGAAGGGAATAAGACTTCCATTTCACCACTGAAACCATCGAACCAAATGGTTTTGACTGCCTTATCATCTTTGTAGGCAGTGATCGGGTAGGGGGCACGCACATTGCCCTCTTTATTTTTTACTAAGAGTGCATCATAGGTGGTATTCCCAATGGCTTGTGCTTGTGTTTTGAGTTTGGTGATTCGATAGTCAATTTTCTTTTTGGTATTGATTTGTTCCTCAAAAAACCAATCGAGGTATTTGCCACTTTCTTCATCGAATACTTGGCGAATATCTTCGGGTTGTGGGTGCTTGAATTCATATGTTTGATAGTATTTTTTCATGATGCGATCAAACTTGGCTTGTCCGAGATAGCGGGATAGGTATTCGAAGGCGAGGGCTGCTTTTCCATAAACAGTCGCGAAGTAATTGAGGTTGGTGTAATTTTGCGACTTCTCTTCGATAGCTTGGTCTTTATTGCGTCGAGCGGCAGTAAGGTAGCCTAAGTAACTAATACCTCCCTCATCCAAACCAATGCGTTCATCTATTGCCTCGATTCCTGTGAGTGAGTATACTGTCTTATCGGGATATTTTTCATCGAAGTAGCGACCTTCGTAGTAGGAGTTGATGCCTTCGTCCATCCAAGCGTGGTCGCGCTCATTGGAACCCAATTGCCCATAAAACCAGTTGTGTCCCACTTCATGTACGATGACCCGTTCGAGCGATTCGGGGGTACTTGAAATACCGATAACGGTGATATTGGGATATTCCATTCCTGCTCCTGCACTAAGGGCACTTTGGACGGCAGTACATTGATTATAAGGATATTCGCCTACATGTTTGGAATAGAAATAGACTCCATCATTGATATATTCGGGAGCTTTGAGCCATAGATCGGCTTCGGTATTGGTAAACATAGCCCAAGTGGTTACTTCTCGTCCTGATTCGGGTAAGGCTACTTTACTTTTAAGTACATGGAAACGTTTGTCGGCGAACCATGCAAAGTCATGTACTCGATCTTGTTTGTAGTGAAGTGTTTTGGTAGCTACATCAGAAGCAAAGATTTCGTTTTCTTCAGGAAAGTCCTTGATCTTGGCTGTTTTGGCCGCTAATTCGTCGAGCCATTTTATTTCCGATTCGGTTTGTAGATCACCTGTAGCTCCTACGACATAATTAGCAGGTAGGGTAATTTTGACATCAAAAGAGCCATACTCTGAGTAGAATTCTCCTTGGTCGAGATAGGGCATTTGGTGCCAACCATTTTTATCATACACAGCAGGTTTGGGATACCATTGGGTGGCTTGGTAGGATTGGTCTACATGTCCGAATCGAGAGAAGCTTTCGGGGATTTTTATATGGAAAGGGGTGCTAATAGTGATCGTTGCACCACTTTTTAGGGGTTCATTGAGGCTTAACTTGGCAATGTCTGGATGCTTTTCATCAAGTGCCCAAGTAATGGGTTCGTCGTTGACTTTGAAATTGAGTTGATCAATAAAACCCCGTTCTTCTTCTTTGGAATAGTAGAATTTAGTACTTCCGTTTTCGACTTGCTGTTTTGCAAATGCACTTGTATAATCTTTATAGGCATTGGGCCAAAGATGGAAGTAGATAAAATCGAGTTGATTGGGAGAGTTGTTGGTGTACTCAATACTGATTTTTCCATCTAGTTCGTGATCAACATCATTTAGCGTGACATTGATGTCGTAGTTGACGGTTTGTTGCCAATAGTCGTTTTGTGCGAGTACTTGTAGGCAAAGGAAACAGCTTATGAGGGATAGGAGGATGGGTTTCATGTGTTAATTAGTGATTGAGTGATTGAGTGATTGAGTGAATTAGAATGTGGCGTAACGCTATTCATTCATTCGCTCAATCACTCATTCAGTCATTGTTTTTGCGTGAGGGATAGTAGCGGTAGCTTGCC
>JAHDHP010000214.1 GCA_020631245.1 Bacteroidota bacterium
AGCATACTACCTTGTGCCCCTTCTGCCAAAATGCGGCAACCATCATCAATCGCATTATTGACATAGTAGCAACTATTAACGACGGGTATCTTGCGTAGTCGCTCAATCCCTGCAAAGAAAGCTTCTTCGAGAGGAGCAAGATCGTACTCAAAATCGTAACGTTGGAGAATGTTTTCGTGATATTGTTTGAGAGCTTGGTATTTCGCATCAAAGTTAGGGGTGAAAATATCACCCATTCGCAAACCCCTACGGGCTATTTTGTCGGTATAAGTTGGGCCAATACCTCGGAGAGTAGAACCAATTTTATTAGCTCCTTTGGCTTGTTCGTAAGCTCCATCGAGTAGGCGATGGCTTGGAAGGATGAGATGTGCTTTTTCTGCAATTAACAGACGATCTTGGATCGATCCACCTAATGCTTCTACACTATCAATTTCTTTGGCGAGCGTAGCAGGGTCAATAACCACCCCATCGCCAATAAGATTTATTAGATGTGAATGGAAAATGCCCGAAGGAATATGGTGTAGAACTATTTTTTGCCCATTGTAGTAAAGGGTGTGTCCAGCATTTGGCCCTCCTTGAAATCGAGCAATAATATCATAATCGGCAGCCAAATAATCTACGATTTTTCCTTTGCCTTCATCGCCCCATTGTAGGCCTAGCAATACGTCAACAGACATGTACTTTGGTTTAGCTTGGTAAGAAAATAGAGTGTGCTAAGACGGCACAAAGATACTATATTCTTATCAACCAATACACCTATTTTTTATAATTGTACTTTCAATGCTTCAACGGCTTCATCTACAGTAGGATAGGTAGGAAAGATCGCATGGAGCTTGGTAATAATCAATAACTTTGAGATACGTTCGGGGATAGCAGCTAATATCATATCACCTCCCGCATTTCGAGAAAGCGTGAGGATAGATAATAGCATAGATAGTCCAGAACTGTTAATTAAATCAATTTCCGAACAATCGAATACAAAGTTAAGCTTCCCTTCTTCAATCCACTCCTTGATGTCATCTAGTAAAGGAGAGTTGGGAAGATACATATTTAAATAGCCTTGTCCTTTGATAACAACGACTTCTTCTTTTTCTTCAAAATCAAAATTCATATCTGCGGTTTTACATAGTAATTTTAGGCTAAGTTTTTTGTCCAGACATTTACTTACTGACTAACCTAAACGATCAACAGCAAAAATACCTTCCACAGCTCTTAGCTTTTTGATTAGCTGCTTTAATTCTTGTTTGTTTTTTACAAAAACGGTGATCTTTCCTTCAAAAATACCATCTTTGGCATCTAGTGAAATAGCACGCATATTAAGTTTCAACTCATCCGATATAATACTAGTCAATTTATTGACCAAACCTACATCATCCATTCCATTAATACGGATGTTGGTAAGGAATAAGACATCCTGGCTTTGTCTTGCCCACTTCGTACTTACAACTCGATACGGATATTTTTGTCGTAAATCATGAGCATTCGGGCAGTCAGTACGGTGAATACGGATACCTTTAGAAATAGTTATAAAACCAAAAACATCATCACCAGGTAAAGGTTCACAACAAGAAGCAACACTATAATCAATTCGATCGGCAAAGCCACCAAATACACTAATGGCATGACCATCATCGACAGGAGCATTATGGCGAATTCGTTTATTAACAATATCCTCATTGATGCTGTGTACTTCCTTTTCTTTTTTAACAACGATTTTATCGCCATTAAAAGTGAGTGATTTGAGTTGTTTAAGGTCAAACTTTTCAGTGGCAATAGCAAAGTAAAACTCCAGAGAATCCTGCATTTTATAATAATGCACTAACTCATTAATCACATTTTTATTGAATCGTATTTTAAGGTTTCGCAATTTGCGTTCTAACATTTCCTTCCCAATTTCAGCCTCTTTGCGTTTTGCATTTTTAAGATGAGATTTGATTTTGGTGCGAGCACGACTCGTAATCGTATGATTGAGCCATTCTTCCGAAGGCTTTTGTTTTTTGGAAGTCAAGATTTCTACCTGATCCCCATTTTTCAATTTATGAGTAATAGGGTAGAGGTGCCCATCAATTTTAGCCCCAATACAAGAAGCCCCTACTTCTGTATGTACATCAAAAGCAAAATCAAGAACCGTTGATCCATGTGGGAGATTGCGAATTTCGCCTTTAGGAGTAAACACATAAATATCACTTTCGTATAAGTTGTGGCGGAAATCAGTAATAAACTCAATCGCATTATCGGTATCCTTGCTTGCCAAGAAATCCCGTATTTTACTCAACCAAATATCAAATTTCCCATTCGACTTATGCCCCTTGTACAACCAGTGAGCAGCCACCCCACGTTCCGCAATCTTATCCATGCGCTCCGTCCTAATTTGCACCTCAATCCACTTACCATGCGGGCCCATTACCGTTGTATGTAACGACTCATACCCATTGCCTTTAGGCGAAGAAATCCAATCCCGCAAACGATCTGGTTTGGGTTGATATAAACTCGTAATAATCGAATAAGCCTTCCAGCATTCCGCCTTTTCTTGCTCTAAAGTACCATGCACATCTACAATAATACGAATCGCAAACAGATCATAAATATTATCGAAAGTAACCTTCTTGGTTTTAATCTTATTCCAAATAGAGTAAATATGCTTCGGACGTCCAAAAATGCGAAACTCTTTAAAACCATGCTCTTGTAGTTTCGCCTTCAATGGGTCAATAAACTGCCTGATAAAAGCCTCTCGTTCATTCTTCTTCTCATTCAATTTACGAGCAATATCCGAATACACTTCGCGATTCGTATACTTCATCGACAAATCTTCCAACTCCGATTTAATCCGATACAATCCCAAGCGATGGGCAATAGGAGCGTATATATACATCGTTTCAGAGGCAATTCGCATTTGCTTATGACTAGGCATAGCATCCATCGTCCGCATATTGTGCAAACGATCCGCAATTTTAATCAACACCACTCGAATATCATCACCCAAGGTCAACAAAATCTTACGCACACTCTCCGCCTGCTGTTCCACCCAATTCTTCGATTCAAACACCCCCTTTATCTTCGTCAAACCATCAATAATCTGTGCAATTTCTCGATTAAATCCTTTCTGTAAGTCTTCTAGAGTTATATCTGTATCTTCCACCACATCATGCAATAAAGCGCAAATAACAGAAGTCGTCCCCAAGCCAATTTCCTCCGATACAATCTTAGCTACCGCAATCGGATGCAAAATATAAGGTTCACCACTTTTACGAGCCATCCCCCGATGCGCTTCTTCCGCAATTTTAAAAGCATACTCTATGCGTTTGCGTTCATTCGAATTGCGAACAGTACATGTTTTTAACATATCTTCGAATGCCGCCCGTACACGCTCTTCACTATATACTTGAGTCTTAATCATTAGTTTCTAATTTAATAACAGAAGCTTATACGCTTATAAATATAACAAATTTAAATCCAGCTTGTTAGATGCTAGATGAAAAAACTTTAAAATCTCACATTCCTTCAATCTGCTCCCGCCAGCGTCCTCGCTGGTGCTCCCTCAATCCCCCATTCCCCCAATCTCACATTCATCCCGTCATCCAATCACCCAATCAACGATCACTCTGGGCGTGCCCCCTTTTTTGCTTTTCAGATGCTCCCGCCAGCGTCCTCGCTGGTGGCATCTGAAAAGCAAAAAAGGGGTCGGGCTATCCGTTTGTAGTTGCCTCATACCAGCCAGTTCAGCCAAAGCCCTAGCAGTGTCTTCCGCTGTCAGCCCTGCTAGGTCAGGCTTCACAAGGCAGCTATTTCAGCAAGCTACCACTACTATCCCTCACGCGAGACAATGACTGGATGAGCGAATGACTGAATGATTGAATGGCGTTACGCACATCGCACATCCTCTACTAAAATAACAATTGTACCTCAAAAAGTCCAATATTAATGCAATTAGAATAATTGGAAATCAGACTAATAAATTTAATTTACAAATAAATTTCGCTAAAGCTTCCATTTTAATTATAAATGTAATAAATTTGCGCCTCCATTGCGGGTGTGGCGGAATTGGTAGACGCGCTAGATTTAGGATCTAGTGCCGCAAGGCGTGGGGGTTCGAGTCCCTTCACCCGCACTTTTTTTCTCTTCTATATGTTTGGTAAGCTTCCCTCTTTTTATCCAGTAACAAGCCTTCCGATTGATTCAGATGCAACTCCAATCTCCTTTTGAAAGAAACTGGATGCAAAAAGGTAGGTCAACCTATGTAGAAGATTCGACATTATATCAACTAAGTATTCAAGAAATAAACAATGGAAATTACTAAAGAACAAGTGGATGACCTAAGTTTTGTCTTAACACTAACGCTTCAACCAGAAGATTATACACCTGCCTTTAATAAAGGAATAAAAGATGCCCGAAAAAAAATGCAATTGAAGGGCTTTCGTAAAGGAATGGTTCCTGTAAGTTTGGTGAAAAAATATGTAGGAAATAATTTGCTAGGAGAAAAACTAGGAGAACTTATTAATAAAAACCTAACCGAATACCTAAAGGAAAACGAAGTTAATACCTTAGGAGAACCACTTCTCAAAGGAGAGGGCTTACAAATAGATTATAAGATAGATAAAGACTATACCATTCAGTTTGAAGTGGCTCCAATTCCAGAAGTTAGCTTTCCTATTTTAGACAATCCAAGTGATTTTGACTTTACACACCATAAAGTCATTCTCTCTGAAGAGGAAGTAAAAGAAGAATTAGAAGCTACCAGATCTCGATTCGGAGATTATCAAGAAGTAGACGAGGTAGAAAGTGAAAAAGATGATATCAATGTCACACTTGTTGAGTTAGACGAAAATGGAGAGGTAAAAGAAGAGGGAATAGAGGCTAATTTCGACCTACCTATTTCTTTTTTTAAAGAAAACATTCATCAAACAATTATTGGATTAGGTAAAGGAGATCTTTTCGAATCGAATATCTTTGAAGATATTGATAAAAGTGAAGAGGATATTCTTAAAATTATTCTCAAAACAGAGCAAACAAGAGAGGAAATTGGTGATAAATTCCGCATTTCAGTAGACAAAATCTCTCGTATGATGCCTGCTGATCTCGATCAAGAATTCTATAATAAGGTATTCCAAGATGAAGAAATACTAACTGCTGATGAGTTTATGACAAAATTCAAAAGCAGTATCGAAGAAATGTATATCCCTGTAACAGAAGATAATTTAAAAGGTGACTTTACAGAGGCACTTATAAAAACAAGCCCTGTTACTATGCCACAAGAATTCTTAGATCGTTCCTATTCGAGTCGATCAGAAGAATATAAAAACTTACCTAAAAAGAGTAAAAAATCAACCCTAAAGGCAATTGTAAAGGAATCTAAAATAGGGGTGATACTCGAAAGAGCTAAACAAAAAAAGGAATTAGAAATTGAGGACTACGAAATTGTTGATCGTGCTATTGGAATGACAAGCGATGATATGTCGAGAATGTATGGAGGAGCAAGACTCCCCTATCAATTGATCGAAAAATATGCATTGGAAAGATTAGATAATGATCGTGACTTTGGCGAACAAGTACATCGTAGCGTTATCATTGGTAAGTTGTTCGAAGCCGTAAGAGATGATTTAAATATTACAGAAAAGGAAGTAAGCCTTACTGAACTCAAGGAATTTGTGGCAGAAGTGAACGAGAAAAGAAGAAAAGAGAACGAAGAAGAAGAATAGAATAATACGATAAGTACTGCCATAGATACTTGTCTAACAGGCCAAATAAAGACATTTCGGCAATGCATTTACTGCTAATTTGGCCACTTTCTGCCATTTCTGCATAGATCGCTCCTTGGCACAATTATTAAGGTAAGTTACTGTTTTAAAAGACAAAAACTATTTAATTACAGTTACTCAAGTGAGCAAACTAAAAATTATTATACTATGGATTTTGGTAAAGAATTTAGAAAATATGCTGTAAAAGAGCATAATATAGGTGGTATTCATGTAGATAAATACATAAATGCAACCACTCCGACTAATATGACCCCTTATATTATAGAGGAAAGAAGATTAAATGCCGTTCCAATGGATGTCTTCTCTCGTTTGATGATGGATCGTATTATCTTTTTTGGTGTTCCAGTAATGGATAATACCGCAAATATCGTAGTAGCTCAATTACTCTTCTTAGCGTCTGCAGACCCAGCTCGTGATGTAAATATTTATATTAATAGCCCTGGAGGATCTGTAACCGCTGGTTTAGCTATCTATGATACTATGCAACATGTCTCTCCAGATATCGCTACTACTTGTACAGGTATGGCTGCCTCAATGGGAGCTGTATTATTAGCAGCAGGAGAAAAAGGAAAACGTTCTTGTTTACAATATAGCCGTGTGATGATCCACCAACCTATGGGAGGGGTGCAAGGACAAGTAAGTAATATCGAAATTTCTTACAACTTGATCAAGGCTATGCAGAAGGATTTGTATGATATCCTTAGTCACCATACTGGACATCCATACGAAAAAATCGAAGCAGATTGTGATCGAGATTATTGGATGCGTGGTCATGAAGCAAAAGAATATGGTATTATTGATGAAGTGATGACTCGCACACCAAACGATAAAATAGCATAATACCAACACCAACCTATTTTAGGTAAAATATAGTAAGGAGAAGTGATATAATAATAAATTATATGGCTTCTCCTTCGTGTATGTTTGTTTAACTCATAATTATACAACTCAATGGCACGACAGACAGAATACTCCTGTACTTTTTGCGGGAAAAGTAAAGAAGAAACCCTTATCCTTATTGCTGGATTAGACGGGCATATTTGTGAAGTATGTGTCGATCAAGCCAAGCAAATTATCGAAGAGGAGTTATATCACAAAGATAAGGACTTCAAATTCTCCTTACCCAATGTGGTGAAACCTGCCAATATCAAAGAATTTCTTGATCAATATGTCATTGGGCAAACTGATGCCAAACGAGTAATGGCAGTAGCGGTATACAATCACTACAAACGACTCAACCAAACCGTTACGGAGGATATCGAAATTGAAAAATCTAATATCTTAATGGTAGGGCATACTGGTACAGGTAAAACCTTATTAGCACGTACTATTGCCCGCTTTCTCAATGTACCATTTACCATTGTAGATGCTACTGTATTTACCGAAGCAGGATATGTGGGAGAAGATGTAGAAAGCATTCTAAGCCGCTTATTACAAGTCTGTAACTACGATATAAAAGCAGCTCAAAAGGGAATCATTTATGTCGATGAAATTGATAAAATTGCCCGTAAAAGAGACAACCCTTCGATTACGAGAGATGTATCTGGTGAAGGAGTACAACAATCCTTATTAAAACTATTAGAAGGTTCTGAGGTCTATGTCCCACCACAAGGAGGACGTAAACACCCCGAACAAAAAATGGTAAAAATAGATACCAGTAATATCTTATTTATCTGTGGAGGAGCCTTCGCAGGATTGGAAAGAATAATTGCTAAACGCGTACAAAAAGCGGTTATCGGTTTCAATGCTGATAACCTCATCGGACAAGAAGACACCGAACACTTACTCAAGTATGTAAGCCCATCCGATATTCGAACCTTCGGTCTTATTCCCGAACTCATTGGGCGTTTACCTGCCTTAACCTACCTAGAACCACTCGATCACAAAACATTACGCTCCATTCTCACCGATCCTAAAAATGCCTTGGTCAAGCAATATAAAAAGCTCTTCGAAATGGAGAATGTAGAGTTGACATTCGATGATGAAGCACTTGATTTTATTGTAGATCAAGCTGTCGAATTCAAGTTAGGAGCAAGAGGCTTGCGCTCTATCTGTGAAGCTATTCTCAACGATGCCATGTTTGAGATTCCTTCTATGGTAAATGTGAAAGAATATAATATTACCCTCGAATATGTACAAAGCAAATTAACCAATGAAAAGGCAAAAACCTTGCGAGTAGCCAGCTAGTAGAGACGTTGCGTGCAACGTCTTTTAATTCATCATCAATTGTTTGTTGTTTCATCATCAATTGTTTGTTGTTTCATCATCAATTGTTTGTTGT
>JAHDHP010000215.1 GCA_020631245.1 Bacteroidota bacterium
AAGCTCTTTTTAAGGTCGTTTATGGTTGTCGTACTATTTATAGGAAGTGGATGAAATGCTGGTAAATCTTGAAAAAAGTCGGAGATATTGCGTTCTATAGGTTCTCTAACCAAACTAATGACCTTAAATCGATTTTGTTTTTGGATACAATGTTTGTAAATAAATGCGCCCATATCTGACCGATATGGCTCTTTTCCTAGTTGTAGATAATGATCTTCATAGGCTTGGATAGTTTTGGGGTGAATACGATGTGTCGGTATAATTTTACCGCCTACTTGTTTTTTTAAAGAGAGATAAAGCGAAGTAGAACCTACCTTTCCCATTGTATAAATTAAACAAGGTTCGCGATCACCAACTAAGGCAATTCTTTCAGATAATCTTCGAAGTCGAGCTACAATTTGAAACGCTCCTTTTTCGATTAATTTTTTCATATTAAAGCTCTTCTATTTTCCATACCGCTAATACTTTTCCTCGATCATTTGCTTTTTTTTCTTCCATAACCAGTACAGGTTGTGGTAAATTAAAGGGGGCTATTTCTAGGTTAATAGGTCGCCAATCGCCCGTTTGAATATCATAGTTTAGGCGTACTTTTTGAAAAGTAGTCGTCATCAAATATCGACATTCGGATTGCTTGATATTCTTGATCGTTTGATGAATATGGTCAAAGGAAAAATGTACTAGACAGTCTCGACTGATTAATAAATCGGCTGGAGGAATAGGATCGGTGATGATATTTAGTTGCTGGAAAGAAATGGTATCATTGGCATACTGTTTTGTATTTTGAAGGATTAAATCACCTACGATATCCCCTCCTATATACTGGATGTTTGTAAAATCGATTTGTTGCATCCAATTAAAATCACCACATGGAATATCTACTACTGATGTTAGTTGATGCGCTTGTAAAAAGTCATTAATTTCACTCACTATTGGGGCTGTTACTTGGACTGAGGAACCTGGCCCAGAAATACTTTCTCCTGCGCCCCAATGCTTCTCCTCATATATTTTATCAAAGACTTCTTTTACATTTAAGTCGTTGAAAGTCGAGTGTTTTTGCTGGTATCTCCATTTTTGTCGAAGATCAAGCAAGTAAGTGGGTATTATTTTTTTTAGATAGCTTTTCATGTTGAAAGGGTGAAGTTAAAAAACTTTCTTTACTTTTGAGATGTAAAGAAAGATACATGGAATATGATAAAATAAAAGGCTTATTATCACGTAAGCATCGTAAATCACTTCGCAACTTTTTTTTTCAGTGTTTAGGTTTAAATTTTCTTGACTTATTATCGCTTGCCTATTTAATTCCTATTATAGCATTATTACTCGATAAGCAAAAATTTCAAGCACTAGCCCAACAATATGGCTTTGGTTTTATTGAATTTAATGAACAGCTTATATTGATAGGAATTGGTTTTCTGTTCCTATTTTACTTTGTAAAGAATCTGTTACACATTAATTACAACAATCGTTTTATTCATTATCTATATGACTTATCAAATGAGATTGCTTTAAAAAATGTAGAGGCTTACCTTTCACAAGGGCATTTGAACCACCAAGCTCAAGATAAAGGGAATGTATTTAGTTTAGTGATTAAAGTGTCTAAAGATTTTTGTTGTCGTTATTTACAACCTTTCATTTACTTATTGGGTGAGGTTTGTTTTTTGTTGGTGGTGATGTGTTGTTTACTCTTCTTTTATTTCAAATTTACCCTTTTATTGGTTAGCATTCTTTGCCTATTTTTCCTTCTTATTTATTGGAATAAGCAATCACAAATGCAACTGATCAACTCTACGTATAAGGAATCACTGGCGGCTGCAAATTCTGAATTGATGAATATTTTAGATGGGTACTTAGAAATCAAAAGTTCTAACAATGAGCAGTTTTTCATGAATACCTTTTATCAAAAACTGAGCAAATTGAATGAGGTAACTGCTTTATTGGAAAGTGCGACGGTAAATTATTCTAAATACTTAGAATTGTGCTTAATTGCTAGTTTAGGAAGCTTTGCCTATTTTAGTTTCTCTTTGGGTGATAATAATCTACTATTAATTTCAACCTTTGCAGCTTTAGGCTTACGGTTTATTCCGTCTCTAAGTCGGATACTTGGCGCATTAACCAAAATACGGGCACATAGTTTTTCTATTGACGTTTTAGATAGTCAATTTAGGTTTTTAGAACAACAAGCCAAAAAGAGTATCACTTCTTTTACACACTCCCTTGAACTACAAGATATTTCGTTTTGTTATGAGCCAAATAAACCTATTTTTAGTGCTATAAATTTTAAAATTAAGGCTGGTGATTTTGTGAGCATCAATGGTATTTCAGGAGTTGGAAAAACGACCTTTTTACATGTATTAATGGGTTTACTTTCACCAACTTCAGGAAAAATACTTGTAGATGGTAAATCGGTTCATAATTACCATCTGTTTAACTTTCTAAATTATGTCCCTCAACATCCGTATTTATTTAGTGGTACAGTCATGGATAATATCACCATGGGACAAACAGCCGAAAGTGGAGATCAAGCATATATCAATCAACTGTGTGATATTTTTCATTTAACGGATGTGATAGCGCAACTCCCTCATCAATTTAATACGTATTTACAACACAATAGTACGAGGTTGTCAGGTGGTCAAAAACAAAGACTAGCACTAGTAAGAGCCTTATATAAACGCCCTAAAATACTCATCTTAGATGAGGCTACCAATCAACAAGATGAAACCCTAGAAGCTGCTATTTTTCGTTTTTTAAAACAATTGTCGATTGATGAACAAATGGCAATTATCTCTGTTTCTCATAACACAGCTTTAAATAGCTTTAGTAATACGACTTTTTTATTAGCTGGTCAACAGTTTAACTTAGCTTAACTTCAACTTGCTAATACTCTTGTAAGTTCTCCTTTTAATATTGGAAATCAGAAAAAAGCTCCATGACCAAGGTAGCCATTTAGGGCTTTCTAATAATCGTAATAAGAACTCTTTTTTGGTACTTAAAGCATAATTTCGGCTTGCTATATGGTTTCTAAACTTTTGGATATACGTTAAATATAGCTCTTGTAACTCTTCCTGATTATCCACTTCTTTTCGATCCAACATCAATACAAAAAAGCTTTCCAAAAAGGTGCGTAAATGATGGTGAATGATCGTTTCTTCCATATCTTTCCCCTTCTGATATTGATCTACTAAACCAATTTCAATCTCATAAATATGATGTAAATCTTCGATCCGCTTGGCCGTAATCACTTGACGCGTTATAGATGTTTCCCTAGAGTAGATATTGATCAAACTAGCATCCACAAATCCGATTTTATCCACCTTTAAAAAATACTCCATAGCAAAGGGACGATCCTCAAACCAAAGCCCTTTGGGGAAACGTATCTTTTTTACAATTTCACTTTCATACATCTTAGCCCAAATCGTAGAAGCAATCCGCCCATTATACATTTCAATAACTGCTTGATCTCCCACTACTTGAGAAGTTTCGACTCCCCAACCCGTTTTACGAAATGCTTGGAGATGTTTATCGTAGAGTGTAAACTTACAAATCACGCCTTGTACTTCTTGTTCCTTGAGTTCCTTCAACATCACCTCCACCATATTCTCTTCTAAGGCATCATCTGCATCCAAAAAAACGAGATATGCCCCATTTACGAGTTCCATCCCTTTATTTCTAGCATGACCAGGACCACCATTGGGAATAGTGAGTAATTGAACTTGCTCCAATTCTTTTGCATAACGTGCAGCTATCTGCCCAGATTGATCTGAAGAACCATCATTGACCAAAATGATTTCTATAGGGTGATAGGTTTGACTAATTGCCGATTGAATCGCCCGATCAAGGTATTTTTCTACATTGTAAAACGGGATCACGATACTTACCAATGCCTGATCTTCTAAACTCATGAAATGCTAGAAATTTGTTCTTTAATAAAATTGAAAATACGAATAAATTGCTGTTGTACTAATTGAATATTGACAGGTGGACTCCATTGATCTAATAGTTGATCTGATACCACCAAAAAACAAGATGCCTCTAATTGATAATAATTTGCAAAAGCATAAATAGCAGCCGTTTCCATTTCCACAATCTCCGCTCCTAGTTGCTTATAATAGTCTCTCAAACGCCTCGTTTCTCGAAAGGGAGCATCCGTGCTCCATACTGTACAGGGAGTGATATTCAAGTTCGCTGCTGCTATCTGTTCACTAGTAATAGCATTCCTTTGAATAGCTGCATATTTTTTTTCATCGTAATAATAGTTGGTACCTGTCCCTGCATATGCCTTTTTCACCCACGTAATATCCCCTTCTTTTAATTGCTGATTCATAGCAGCTCCTAAACCTATAAAAATAAAACGTTCCACCCCCAAAGCTCGTAATTCCTCACACAACATCACAATTGCTGGTGCTCCATTGGTTGAGGCCGAACAAAACAAACAGTTTTCCTTTTTCAAGAGATAGTTTTGTCCAGTAATACCTTTCAACTTCTTCGTATTCCAAAAACGAAACCCTTGCTTCGGTAAGGAGAAAATAGATAAGATCGCTGTAGCAGGTAATTTTTCAAAATTATAAACCCTTCTGGATTTTTTCCAAGCTACCAAGTCTCGAATATCCAAAATAGGAAGTTCCTCTAAATGGACTTTATCAGCATCGAAGGGTAATAAGTTACTCAATGGAAAAAGTTATGGTGAACAATAAATGGCTATGTGTTGCTCAATAGTATGCGCAACGAGTAAGGTGTTAGTAGGAGAAAAGTCTAAATCATCACGTAGCAATAATTCCTTAATAGTATTCATCATCTCCTCCTTACTTTTTACCACCATACTTTTCGGATGGCAACCAGCAATCCCCACTTCAAAAGATACCGTATAAGCTCCAGCTTCTAAGGCTTCTGCAAACACATACCCCATTCCTTCATACTCCGACGTGTGTACTAATATTTTAGCCTGTCTAAATAAATTCAATACAGCCTGATGCTTTAATTGACCTTTCATTTCTACATGATCAAGCAAGTCATTTACTTCAATATAAGCTTGATATTCCTCCTCCAATGGTCCATTACCTACTAACACAACCTTTAAATGAGGAAAAACGGCTCGTAACTGCTTCGTTAACTCTAATAGTATATGATGCCGCTTCAAGGAGCTTAATGAGCCTGCAGCAATCAAATCAATAGAACGATCTGGCAAAGCTTCTGGAAACATGCTCGTATCCACCCCCCAAGGAATGAAAGTAAACTCTTTTATTTCAGAATGCGTTTTAAATTGTTGGTATTGCCAGTCGGTAATAAAAATAAATTTAGAGTAATTAAAGTCAAGAAAGCGAATATATCGATTACTCTTTTTAACATCTTGTCCCAAAAAAGATAGCACATGTTTGATTCCATACCGCTTCGCAAACTGTTGCCCCACTACTGCAAGGTCGGTTGCCCAAAAGTTGTGAATAATATCAATCGGTTTATCTTGGTGTATTATTTTTAACTGCCTCCAGAGTTCTTTCCAAATGAATAGTCGTTTGGGCAATTTCTTCAGTTGTCCACCTAAACTAATAATTTCCACTCCATGCCAATAAAACTGTTTTTCTTGCTTGGGAAAATGTACGGCTATCAATCGTAGTTCAAGGACTGGATGTAGTTGCTTAAAGTTCTTTAAAAACACCTGAATATAAGGCACCCAAGTACTCGGTTCCTCCGAATCAGGGAAAGCTGGACAAATAAACACAATATGTTGAATATCCATATTCATCTATCTCCTGCTCTCAAATCATACAAAACCCATCCATGTGCTAGTCGTTCTATTTCTTTCACCTCATAACGAGCATACATGTCCTGAATGCGTTCTTCATAAACAGTACCTTTAAAACTATCTGTCAACATTTTATCATTTAATAATAATAAAGTTGGTTCTACAATATCTCCAACCGCATCTTCCGATAATTGGTGAACTTGATAATCCGTATAAGAATAAATAGGCCCTTCCATTCCAAAGGTAACCAAATGTTGATAATCAGGAAAATGAACATTAACTCGTTCAGTAAGTCCTTTCTCCATTTGTTGCAAATTTAAGTACCAATTAACAGTATAACGATTCAATAAACATTGACCGAAAAATAGCCCCCAAAAAAGACTAGTTAACACATATCTTTTCTCCCACCTCTCCAAGCAAGTTAACACGAACGCTTTACAGCGCATAAATGCAGGATAGAACACAACAATCAACAAGGGAAACGCAGCACTTAAAATACGGTCATTTTGTAATTTAATACCCGCAAAAAAGAACAAATACAACATCATACTGACAGCAATAAGCAGCCATTTACGATTTTCAATATCTTGTTTTCGCCAAAAAAAGAGTAATAAGCCTCCTAGAAAAAAGAAGCCAACATGAATAAAAATGGAACAGACATATATCACATTCGGATAATCGTAAGACACACGTTCATTCGTTGCTTGATTACCAAAAAAATTCATTACTGACCAGCCTTCTAAATCAGGATTTTCACTAAAAGAAAAAGCACCATCTCCCTTAAAAAAGAAATGCGGAACAAAGAGTAAAATAGCTAGTAAAATGCCCAAAAATAAATCCTTATACCCCTTCTGTTGAACTAAGTTCCAAGCTAAATAACATAAAGGAGCAACTAATAAGATACCCATTTGATACCTTGTCAAAACAGCTACGCATCCCATTATAGTCAGTAATAAAAAAGAGGAGAGAGAAGGTTTTTGTGTATACGTCAGAATATAGTAGATCGCTCCAATCATAAAACAAAAAGACATCATATCCGACATAACGACCACTGATTGTCGCAACATAAAGGGCGAACAACACCAAGCAAGACTAATAAATAAAGGAATAGATAAATGCGCAGTAGGAAAGAGTAAACGCAATAGTCGTATTAGAAAGTAAGTCGCTCCCAAAAAGGATATGACCGTCACTAATTGTAAAGAAAATAAAACATTCCCTCCAAATACGAAGGAAAGAATGGCTCCAAACATCGGATAATACACGGGCCAATGATAATCTCCAGGAGGCATTCCACCTTTCAAAAAAGCAGCTATTTTTTCACTATATTGGAGGTAAATGTGTGCATCTTGCCCATACAAACCATTAAAATCAAATACCCCATAATTCAAGGCATAAAAACACACCATTATTAAATAAGGAAGGATGTCAATAACTCGTTCCAATTTCATAGCCATACCATTATACCATGCAAACTTACCCAGCTACAGCAATTATTCACCAACAAGGTTCCCTCAAATATCTTAGCCATACCCTCCCATTTGAAGAAGCCTATATCAAAGTCAGAGACAAAGAAAAACGCATATTCACTATTGAACAAATTCGCCAACTTCCCAACGTCCCGCCACAACATTCTTACTACAAAGAATGGCAAATGCGTGCTATCACTGCCCAACGATTCATCAATTATTTAAAACCTCAAAAAGAAGGAGCTTTACTCGATTTAGGAGCTGGAAATGGTTGGTTTAGTTACCAAATCGCCCATCAATGTCCATCCATACAGGCAACAGGCATCGACATCAATGAAACAGAGTTGCTACAAGCCACACAAGCTTTTGACCTAACAAATTTAGAATTTGTTTATGGAAACATCTTCGACACACCATTTTACAACTCTCATTTTCAATACATTAGCATCAATAGTGTCATCCAATACTTTCCCGATTTCGACCTCCTCCTTCAACGCTTATTCGAACTGCTAAGTCCAACAGGTGAAATCCATATCTTAGATAGTCCTTTTTATCAAACCAGTAAAATAGCAGCCGCCAAAGCACGTAGTAAAGCGTATTATACGCAAATGGGTGTTCCAGAAATGGCAGCTAATTATTTTCACCTCGATTGGAAAATCCTGCATCCCTACTCTTTTGAAATACTTTATCAACCCAATTCAATGCTCAAAAAAATAGCTTCCAAACTAGGTAAAATCGACTCGCCTTTTCCTTGGATTAAGATAAAGAAATAAGCTTGTTAAGCAATCATTCAGCCACTCAATTATCATATACAGGGCGTGCCCCCA
>JAHDHP010000216.1 GCA_020631245.1 Bacteroidota bacterium
AACCACAGAGGGCACAGAGAAATTAACACAGAGGGCACAGAGGATGAACGGTTGAACGATTTACGGTTAAACGGTTGAACGATTTACGGTTAAACGTAGGGGCGTACCCTTGTGGTCGCCCAAATTGGAGAAACCACCAACTCATGTGGTCGCCCATGTTGTAAAACCACAGAGGGCACAGAGAAATTAACACAGAGGGCACAGAGAGTGAATCACAGAGGGCACAGAGAGTAAACACGGAGGACACAGAGAATGAACACGAATTATGTAGGGGCGTACCCTTGTGGTCGCCCAAATTGGAGAAACCACCAACCCATGTGGTCGCCCATGTTGTAAAACCACAGAGGGCACAGAGGATGAACGAAAGACGAAAATCGTTCAAACGTTAACAAAAATAGTGAAATTATCGTATTTGTGTAGAGGAGATGTTATAATTTATTAAATAATCGCCTTAACCCACTCCTTGTCACTTTGAGAAGGGGAAAAACGTTCCAACGTGAGCTGCTTTGTGTAGAAAATCTGATTCCTGACGCCTTGAAGTTCTACAAAAACTACTCCTTCAACTTTGCTGTTTCTTCCAACAAAAAATCACTCAAAGCATAGGTCACCTTACGAATTTCCTCCTTATCAGCTTTTGGAAAAACTGCCAACTCCAACATGCGATACATTGCCGCTTGATGTTCGGGATAATGCTTTATGAAACCTGCATAACAGGGATATAGGTCACGGGTAAAATACTGCTCACGCATCATCACCAATTCAAAGCCCACCCGCACATGTCGTTTCATAATCCAAGCACAATACCCTTTAAGATTTTCTTCCTGATCTCCTCCTTGCTCCTCTAGCCATTGCTCCAAGTGCTCTAAGTGGTTAATCCCTTGTTCTACTTGTGATGCATGAGCATAAGCATAAGGACCCAATTTGAATTTAGGTAGTTCTAGCGTGGCATCAGTACCATATACACACAAGCATTGGGTTTTTAGGAGGAATTGTAATTTGGGTTTGTCTTTTAGGTCTCCATATAAATAGATAGGTAACTCAATACCATTTAGAAAATCATACTTCGAATCAATCACTTCTCGTGCAGCACGCAACTGTTGATATAGTTCCTTTGATGGCATTTGATGGACGATGAGCATCGTATCTAAATCCGAAATTTCAGGAATGGCTTTCCCTTTGGCTACACTTCCCCGAATATATACGCTGTGGAGTTGCTCACCAAGCCTATCTTTAGCAAGGTGAATGATTTCATCTAGGGGGACTTTATATTCGGGCTGCATATTATCAAGAAAGAGGTCATTAATGATATAACCCTCCTCATCTAGTTGTTGAATAGACCCTATTGGCTGGATAGTTTGTTGTTCCACGTTTTGTTGTTTTTTTGCGTAATTATAAAATGAAGTTGGTATTGGGCAATGCCTGCTTTATCTCATCAGGAATTTTATGAAAGGGATTGTTAGACCATTGTTTTCGATTATTACTGATATTTACTTCCTCTAGTTGTGTACAGTCTTTTAAGATACTGGGGAATTGCTTGAATTCATTATTGGAGATGTCGAGTTTGCGGAGCTTTTTGAGTTGGGATAAGGTGGTGGGTAGCTCTAATAAAAAATTACCATGAATCGATAGTTCTTGGAGGTTTTCGAGTTGGCTGATTTCATCGGGGAGATAGGCGATGCGGCAGTTGGAGACATCTAATGTGGTGAGGTCGCTAAAGGATAGGATTTCTTTCGGGAATTCGGTGGGTTGATAGTGATTGTAGGAGTATTGAAAGAGGTAGTCGGGCGCATAGGTGGCGTACATCGCATAATAATTTAAGGAGCTGCCTTTGATATGTTCACTAAGTACTTTGCTGCGGAATGCCTCGTCTTTACAGAAGTCGAAGAAGAAACGGAGTCCGTTGCCAGAGCATTTGTAGACCCCATAAGCGAGTTTATCCCAGTTGATGTCTTTTTTAGCGGATTTCCAGAGTTTGAGGAGGAGTTTGTACATTTTTTTCTCAGCATCACGCCCCTTGAATTGCAAGCGGGAACGGTCTTTTAGGATTTTTTTGACATTACTCGACTTAGTACTTAATTCTACTAATTTGGTAGCTTCTTTTCGCACTTTGGCATCTTTGGCGTATTTTGTAATCAGAATTAATTCTTCAATTAACTCTTTGGGCGTACCTCCTCCTTTAAGGATTTCAACTGCTAAAGCCATGTTTTCTTGCATGCCACTATATACCAAGGTGGCGATGTTTTGGATACTCCCCTCTTGTGTGTCATTTTCTTCTAGCAAATAGGGAGAGGTGGCTTCATTGAAAAATTGTTGTAGTTCTTTTTCGGTGAGATAGGTGATTTGCCCCTTGTCTAGTTCTTGTAGTGTTGTGAATGCGGTGTTATCGGCTCCTAATCCGATGATGATATGCGTTAACTGTTCTTGTAGTTTGGAGGAGTAGTTAATACCTAGTTCTTTACATTGGCTTCGCACTTCGTTTTTGTTGAAATTGGTTTTGCCTAGAAAAGTGATGGAGGAACCAGCTTGTAAGGGATGCTTTTTAAGGGCGGTGTGTGCTATTTCTGATATGCGATCTAAGGTGCGAATTTGTAAGGTGTCGTGTGGGACTTTTAAGGCTTCTATAAGCTCTGAAGGAGTTAGTTTCTGTACTTGTCGCTTCTTTTGATGGAAAATCATCAAACAATTGGTACATTGCTTTTCGGTGAGATTGGTCTTTGCCAATATTTCCTTTAGTTCAAGTAGTTCTTTTTTGGGTTGTTGGAGGTTAAAACCTGGTATTCCTGAAAAATTACGGAGTTTATGTAGGTAGAGTAAGACATCGGGTACAGTGTAAATGATGTTTCCCTTTAAAAGAAGTGTATGCAAATGGACGCATTTACGTAGACTTTGAGGAATGACCTTAAGTCGGTTACGCTCTAGATTTAAGTTTTTAAGATTCGTTAAGTGGCTAAAAAAATCAGGAAGTGAGGAAATATGATTATTGGAAAGGGAAAGCACTTGAAGTCGATCAAGTTTGGCTATAGATGCAGGAATGGTTTTGAGGGAGTTATTGTCGAGGTATAAGCTTTGTAAGGAATTGATCTCCCCTATCCATGTTGGTATTTCTTCTAAGTTGTTGTTGTCGAGTCTTAAGACACGGAGTTTGGATACGTGCTTCATTTCTTTGGGAAGCTCTTGGAGATGACATCGGCTCAAATCGAGGGTGGCTCCTCTTAGTAGTTTATTGATGAGGATGATGCGGTCTTTTTCTTGGGTTACTTTTTCGAATAGAAAACGAATGCCTTTTCGGGGATCTTCATTGGTTCCTACATTGGCGATTATATTGTATAATTGTGGAGGAATTGGGCGATTTTCGAGCAGGGTGAAGGCTAAATTAAAATTGACTGATTGGTCGTTGATAATAAGTGATTTTAGATTGTCAATTTCTTGTTGGGTAAATGTATGCATGTTTTTCTTTGTTAGGAGTAACGAGGTGATGAAATAGCGTCTGAATAGGGAAACGTGTAATTAATTAATCAAATAAATATCAGATACTATGCCTTCTTTTTTTAAACATGGTTTGTTATTTTTCTTTTTGGTGGGAATGTCATTTAGTGTGTTGGCACAGCAGCCTTCTAGCTCTCAAGCGACAACAATTACGAAACGCATCATGCAAGCCGATGGTTCCATTTTGATAAAGGAAGTACCTGCTACTTGGGTGGATGTTCCTGCTGTTACGACTACGACTCGAAAAGTGATACAATCGGATGGCACAATTCGTTATGAGGAGGTGCCTGTTCAAACGCGACCTGTACGTAAAATTATTCAGTCGGATGGGACGATTCGCTATGAGGAGGTACAAGGTCAGTATGAACAAGTACCTGTACAACAAGAATTTAAAGGCCCCATTTACCGCATGGTGGTGGAGCCTGCCGAGTATCAAAACGTTACTACGACTCGAAAGGTGCGGGAGGCTACGTTTACGGGCTGGCAGGAAGTTGGGGGTGATTGTATTAAACCGAAGAACGATTAGACGGTTGAATGATTGATGATTAGACGTTCAGCAAAGATGCTGGTGGCAATTAGTAAATAATGAGTAACGCTATCCAAGCATCCCGTCATTCAATCACCCAATCATCAGTATACGTGAGGGATAGTAGTGGTAGCTTGGAGAACTAGCTGCCTAGTGAAGCTACGACTAGCAGGGCTGACAACGGAAGACACTGCTAGGCGGATAGCTGAACAGGCTGCTAGGAGCCAACTACAAACGGATAGCCCGACCTGAAGCAGGGATTGGGGGAATGAGGGTATTAAGGTAGAGACAAGGCATGCCTTGTCTGTACATAAGCCCGCATTCCCTCAGACCTGTGGAAGGGCACGCCCAAAAAATGAAAAAGCCTGTCATTGAATCATATCAATGACAGGCTTCGCAGTTTATCCATTATAGATAATCATTAATTAGTCAACTCTTGTCCAGACGTTTGACTTACCTAACCAACGCATTCCGTAAACGTATCCTTTCATAAAGAGTTTTCCATCTTTTTGGAGTTGCATATAACCACTATATGTTTTTCCATTACGTGAGTTGTAGATGGTTCCGTCATTCCACTCATTGTCTCCTGCATCGTATTTCATTCCTGACATGATTTTCACGCCATTAAGAGAGCGGCTTTGTAGAGAAGCATCTGGGTTGAAAGTATCTTTACGATCTGTTTCTAACCAAACGATTTTTCCACAGTATTCATTTCCACATTTGTAGATTTCGACTTTAGCATCTTTTTCGGGAACCATCCAAGTACCAATGATTGCATCTGCGCCACTACGAGCAGCTTGTGCGTAAGTAAAGTTGGCAGAACATACAAGGATGGCTACCAAACAAAATGTTTTTAAGAAAGTAATTGCTTTCATTGAGTTTAAAATTTTGTTTAAGATAAAAAAATTGCGTCCAAATAGTGTTTAGACTCCCGAATATGGTATATGTTTAATGAAGCTTGGTTATTTAAACTATCAAGCGTTCGGACACTAATTTAAGTTGTTGTTATCAATTTTCCAAACAATTTAGTGACTAGTTTACCTTTACGAACTGATGACTTTCTTTATATCCATCTGCATAGATATTGAGTAGATAGTTGCCAGCAGGCAGGTCATTTACATTAAATTGGATTTGGTGTGATCCTGCTATTTGGTTAGGGGACTTTTGTTCTGTGATACGTTTGCCATCCATTCCATAAATACCGATGATTAAATCTCTGACGGGTTTTTTGAGATTCATTTGTACTTGAAGTTGGTCGGAAGTAGGGTTTGGATATAGTTTAGTAGCTTCAAGCAGTTGTACTTCCTCAATATTGGTTTCTGTATTTCCTAAGTCAAATTCGATGGAGGTATCACATAAGAATGGATTTGCTAATGTTGTTGCTCGGAAAAAGCCTTTTCCGTGAGTTCCTGCATAAAGTACTGGACAGAAATCATCTCGCATATTTTGCAGACGAATTCGGTGTACGGGTACTCTTCCAATTCCTGCATTTTGTTCCGTCCAGCATTCTTCATTTTTGTTGTATGTCCAGATACCTAGCTCCGTACCTACAATGATATAATGTTCAAAGTCGATGGTATTGAGTATTACATCATGTATTGGAATGGGAGGCATATTTGACTGAATAGATTTGAATTCGATCTGATTTACATCTCCTATTTTGGCATTGGAAGAAAGCCAAATATATTCATCATGTCCATAGTTTCCAGCAGTAACCACGACTTCTCCTTGCGGATTGGTGGGATTCATGGCAATACCCGTTGTGGATCTATTTTCAAATTCAGGGATTGTGAAGTCTATGACTCTATAACTTTTATCGAGAAGTGTTTTACTTACTGGGTCTACATCGTGTTGTAGGTCGGTTATTCGGATAATATTACCACTGTAATTGATTGCAAAGATATCAGAGCCATCAATATTGTGGGTAAGAGATGAAAGTGCTCCATTTCTAAATGCTCCTAAATTAACCCAGTTGGGTACTCTAGAAACATCGTGTATTTCAGGAGCCATCCATAGGACGCCATTACTACCGCCTGTGAAAAAAGAGCTTATTTTTTCTCCTGTAGCCCTAAAGTTTGCCATATCTTCATAGAGGAAAAAAGTGGTAACAAAAGGAGCTCCTCCATCAATAGTTGCATTTCCATCACCATCAATATTGCTATCAAAAAAACGTGAAAATGATTCCCCACCATTTGAAGAGCGACCCATTGCTCCGAATTGTGATTCAGAGAACATGATGTTCGGGTCCATATGAGATATTTCGGTATACCCACCATCACCTCCAAAAACATCTATTCCTTCTAAGAGGGAGTTTTGGGTAAATCCTACGAAACTGGTTCCATTATCTTGTGAACCTCCGATTACTTGTCCTTCATAAGAAGCAGCGACACCATAAAATTGAGTGACATTGTATCCTTTATTTCTCGATTGGAAGAATGGTAATTCATCTTGAGCGTTGTATGAGATGGTAACTCCTCCATCGGAAAGTACATACATGATATTGGGATCATGCGGATCGTATACTACTTCGTGTATATCTGGGTGAATATAATAGAAATCGCTAGGGTTGTTGAAGAAATCATAATCTTCCAATTGATTCCAACCTTTTCCTTCTTTCCAATTCCAGAGCATAATTCCTGCTAACATAATTCTTTGTGGGTCAACTGGGTCAACTTGAAAGGCTAAATCGTAGTAACATTGTGTGCCACATGGGTCAAATTGTCCACTTCCTCCTCTTCCAATAACGAGCCAAGACTGTCCTTTATCTTTTGATTGATAAACTGTTTTTAATCCTCCTGCATCAGTAGCTGTTACGATATACAGGTAATTAGGATCTGAGGGAGATACGGCTAATCTTGCTCTCCTGCCAGAGAAATAAACATCAAATTGTTGGCTAATACTTGTAAAGTCTTTGTCGTTATCGGTATAAAAAAGTTCATTATTCATGAGGGCATAGATACGACCATTTTGGTCTTTTTCAACTTCCCACACAGCAGAATTGCCACCAACATTTGCTTTGTTCCATGTTTCGCCTGCGTCATTGGTGATGTATAATCCATTATTTGTACCAGCAAAGATGGTATTTGGATCGCTACTACTACTAACTAGTGAAATGACAAAGCCCCAATTGAGACTCGTTACATCACCATTTCTTGGAATTCCTTGGTAGGTTGATTCAATTCGTTGAAATGTTTCGCCTCTATCTGTTGATTTATACATACCAGTACCAAATGCAGCTGGGGTAGCTAGGTTGGAAAGCCCGTATAGAAGTCCAGGTACATATTCTCCTGTTCCTACGTAAATGGTTCCATCAATAGCTTGTGTAATACTAGCAACTGGGATATGGTATTCTAGCGGACTAACTGCTCTCCAGGTCGCTCCTTGGTTGGTAGATAAAAAGATGCCTCCACTCACTCCACCAGTAATAAGGCGTTTGTTGTCATCTTTATCAACCAGTAATGCCCTTGTTCGACCTCCGACGTTATTGGGTCCCATGTTTTCCCAAATTAGCGGTTTGCTGACATTGCAAGCCCCCGACTTTTCGATAGCATGTTTGTCAACTGCTACACGAGTCCGAACAACGTCTTCCATTGTGAGTTGGTTCGTTTTTTTATTGATAGCAAAATTTCTATAGTGAATTAAGGCATCTTTTATTTCAAATTTTGCTTCTGATTTTTCAATTGTAGGGGGATTATTTGTTTTACTACTTGTTTCATTTTTTTGATACCAAAAATAAGTGATAGTTGCTATACTTATAATTAGCAAAATGCCAGATATTTTTTTCATAATTTAGGTTCTTGAAATGATTTAAGAGAGGTATTTTATAATAGAAAAGCCTGTCAAAACAGTCTGACAGGCCTTCCATAATACATAATGGGAAATAAGTAACGGATAAGGAATAACTTCCGCATTTTGTGTGTGATATTTAGCCATATATTTCGTTGAAAAGCC
>JAHDHP010000217.1:0-1858 GCA_020631245.1 Bacteroidota bacterium
AGTACTATAAAGTCAAAAAAAATAATCAATGGGCATTAATCGCAAAGGATAGCTTACAAATACCCACTCACTTTTATGAGGATATTGAAATAGTCAATCACAATCTATATAAAGTTAAACAACAACACAAATACGGACTGGTAAATACTGACTTTGAAACGATTATTCCTTATCAATATGATAAAATTTCTTCCAGCCATTTGTCATTCCTGATTGCTGAAAAAAAGGGGAAACAAATCATTTTAGATGAAACGGGTAAAAGGCTTTTTGACTTTGACTATGATCAGCTACACTTACAACATGCTGTTCCCTTCATCTTTTTTAGCAAAGAACACAAACATGGATTGTATCATGTTGAGGGACACCAAATACTACCTCTTGAATATGAACAAATTGTAATTCTAAATTGGGATACCTATAATGAGACAGGGTTTTTCAAAGTCAAATCAAATAAAGGGTGGCAACTAGTAGATGATACAGGGAAAATAGATGCCAATATTTATGATAAAATTACGCTCATAAGGGCCGAAAAACAGGAAGACCTGCTACTCATCGTACAGAAAAAGGATAAATTGGGTATTCTTAATGTGCAAAAAGAACTAATCATCCCAATGATATATGACGATATAAAATCACAGCAACTCGAAGGAACACTCCTTGCTGCAAAGGCAGGAAAATGGGGTATCATCAATTTGCAAAATAAAATACTTAGCCCTTTCGAGATGGATGATATTATGACGAATATCTTTAACAACAAACGTTATACTAGCGTAAAAAAGCACCAACAAGGAATAATAACTATTGAAGGAAAAGAAATCCTACCTCCAGCATACGATCAAATTTATACCTTTCAACATCAGTCATATAAAGTAAAAAAAGGAAACAAATATGCTTGTCTAATTGAGCAAACACAAGTGATGTCTCCCATACAATTTGATGATATTAAGTACGTAACTAAAAACGTCCATTTAGTGCGTCAAAAGAACCAAGTTGGTCTCCTTAAAAATGGACAGCCAATCCTCCCTATCCAATATGACCATATCCAATACTTGCAGCTCCAATCACCCATGTTTTTAACGCAAAAAGAGCAACAATACCAATTATTAGATAGTGCTTTACAAGTCGTTCACTCCCTAACTGCCGATACCCTCGTTCCATTTAATAAAAACTATTTGCGTTCTTTAAAGAACCCCTATTTACAAGTAAAAAAGCAAAAATGGGGTCTCATAGATATACAAGGAAAAGAAATATTAGCCCCTCAATATGACACGTTAATTGCTCGGTATCCTGAAAAAATAATTGCCAAAAAAAATAACAAATGGGGTATCTTATCTCAAAGTTCTATGGAAACTCTACTCCCTTTTGAATACGATTCGATTACCTACAAATATAAGGTACTAAAAAACGGGAAATGGGGCATACTCAGTAAAGATTTACAGGTCAAAATACCTTTAAATTACCAAGCAATAAACGGTAGTTATAGTAGTTCTAAACTACAAGTGCAACAAAACAATTTATGGGGTCTCATAGACTCAAAAAATAACATCCTAGTGCCGCTTATTTATGAAGAAATGGAAACAGGACGTTCTAATTATCTACATGTAAAAAAAGATGGGAAATATGGCGTAATTAACCATAAGCATGAAATCATCGCCCCGATCAATTATGATCATATCGCCTCTTATCCTTATGCAGGAGATTTCATCCCTGTAAGTCAAGCAGGCAAGCATGGTCTTGTAGACTCCAAACTAAGCAGGGAAATCATTCCCTGTATCTATGACACCCTAGAACTACGAACCGATCGTCCCACTAGAATAGCTAAGAAAAATGGAAAATGGGGCATGGTAGCTATGAATGG
>JAHDHP010000217.1:1958-3785 GCA_020631245.1 Bacteroidota bacterium
GTCCCACTAGAATAGCTAAGAAAAATGGAAAATGGGGCATGGTAGCTATGAATGGTAAAGCACTCATTCCCTTTGTTCATGATACACTACTTACGCCTTTCAACCAAAGAACTCCAAGCTACCAATATTTTATTGCGAAAAGAGGTAACAAATATGGCATTTTCTATATTGATGGCACTATCAAAGCCGACTTCATCTATGATGAGATTCGATTTCACAAAGAGGGAGCTAATATTGCTAAGAAAAAGAATAAATATGGTTTATTAGATGCAACAGGAAAGGAAGTCACTCCCTTCATTTATGATGAAATGACCAACGAAGAAAATAACCCAATCATTCGCGTCAAAAAAAGGAAACGCTATGGCTTCATCAATCTAAAAGGGGAAGCCATTACCTCCTTAAAATATAAAGAGGCAGATGTTTTCGCCAATAACCGCGCTTGGGTCAAAGAAAAAAAATTATTTGGAGCTATTGATCACAAAGGCAATCTTGTCATCCCCTACCAATACGATCAAGTACGCCGTTTTCAACATGATAAGGAGATTGCTGCTGAACACATTAATTCAAATTTGTCTACCACGAAATTTATTCCTGACTATTCCTTAGCACTTGTCCAAAAAGAAGGAAAGTGGGGGGTTATTAATGGTAAAGGAACAGCGACCATTCCTTGCAAATATGACGCGATCATCAGTCCGCCATCCATATACAATAAGCAACAAGAAAAGGAGCCGCCAATTAAAACCCGCAAAAAAGAGGAGACAGAATATCCCTTCCATATCAAGCAACCTTATTTCAACTATCTTCATCTAGCTAAAGTGAAAAATGAAGGAAAATATGGGGCTATCAACCATAAAGGAGCAGTGATTATTCCACCCAACTATGCACAAATAAGTGACCTAAATCAAATTCCAATTTGGGCATTCAATAACGACGAACAAGTCCATACTTATACCCATTTAGGCAAATGCCAAGATACTGCATTCATCAATCGATACTTTAGTAAATCCACTTATATTCCCATCCGCATCGACAGATTATATGGTTATATAGATGCACAAGGTACTATTGTCATTCCTTGTCAATATCAAAAAGCACTCGCCTTTAAAAATGGAATCGGAATCGTAAAACAAAATGGGAAATGGGGAGTTATTGATAGTATCGCTACTTTTATTATTCCTCCTTTATATGACCGTATTAAAGATAACCGAATACGAGGTGGCAAAACAATTAGTGCGACTAAGGGTAAGCAAATCATTGAGTTTAATGCAAAAGGAGAAGAAATACGAGTGAAACAAGCACACTAATCATATCGTGTCTACTACAAACAATAACAAACAAACCCCAAAGGGTTTTTTATCAAAAATAAAAATAACAATGAACTATACATCACTAAAAAGAAAAGAACCACCATGCAATATAAACATATTACCTGCTATCTATTTGTACTACTCCTTAGCATCTTCACCTCATCAATAAGTCAAGCACAAGACGCTATCTCCCCCGAACAATTAGCTATTTTAAAAAGTAAATACGAATCGGTGGGCAAATTTAAAGATGGAGTGGCAAAAGTAAAGCAAGGAAAGAAATATGGATTTATTAATGTACTAGGCGAACTTATTACCCCTGTTATTTACGATAATATTTTCTACATTTCTTCAGCAGATATTTTTAAGGTTCAAAACCAAAACAAATTTGGCTTACTCAACCGACAGGGACTAGAAATTGCCCCCATAGCCTATGATAACATTCATCGTTTCATTCAAGAAAAGGCTAAAGTAAAACAAGACAACCAATACGGTATTTTAGATAAAAATGGACGTGAAATCA
>JAHDHP010000217.1:3885-7955 GCA_020631245.1 Bacteroidota bacterium
AAAGTAAAACAAGACAACCAATACGGTATTTTAGATAAAAATGGACGTGAAATCATACCTTGTATATATGAAGATGTTGAAATTAACTATACTTCTAGATGTTTATATGAAACTGATCCCAGCAATACTCCTCAACTTATCTACCTAAAGAAAAATGGGAAATGGGCTATAAGTAAAAATGGAGAAATTGTAACACCTTTTGAATATGAAATGTTATCGCATCCACTCAACGAACTAATTCATGTTACTAAAGAAGGAAAAAAAGGCTTCATAAACATGCATCTAGAGGAAATCATCCCCTGTTTATATGATGAAATTAAACGCCAAGAAAACGACCTTTATTTTGTAAAAAAAGACTCCCTATATGGAGCTGTTAACCATCAAGGAAAAACCCTGATACCCTGTCAGTATAAAACTCTAAAACATTTTAAATATAAACAACAACAAGCAATTATAGCACAAAAAGACAATAAATGGGGAAGCATCAACAAATATAATAAGACCCTCATTCCTTTTAAATACGAAGCACTAACACACAGAATATTCAAATCCATTATATTTCTAGCCAAAAAAGAAGGAAAATATGGAATACTCAATCAGCAAAACGAAATATACATTCCTTTTCGCTTCGATACCATCCACTACTTCTTTAGCGATCTTGGAATTGCAAGTATAAATAATCAAAAAGGGGTCATTGATCCGCTCGGCAACGAAGTAATACCCTGTCAATATGATAGCATTCTTTTGACGAAAGCAGTAAATTTTATCGCTGTACAAAAAGACCAAGAATGGTTCATTTTCAATCGAAAAGGCGAACCTCTCTCCTCTCAAGTTTATAACCAAATAAGACATTACCAATACACTCCAGACCAAAAAAAAGTCATCCTAGTACAAAAAAATAATTTATGGGGCATGGTAGACAGTGCCTTTAATGAAATTATTCCTTGCCAACACAACGCACTATTTACATATTCCCCAAAAGCCTACGTGCCAGCAAAAAAGAATAAAAAATGGGGTGCCTACAATATGAAAGGCATGCTAATCATCCCCTTTGCGTATGATACTCTTCAATTAATTCATAATCAAACAGCTATTAAAACCCTAAAAGATGGGAAATATGGGCTTCTGGATATACAAGGAAAACAACTTATTCCCAATCAATATGAACAATTAGACTGTAGTTATTCATCTAAGCATTACAAAGCCAAAAAAGAAGGGAAATATGGGATAATCAATGCACAAACATGCCAAGCTATTGGTACTTTTATATACGACCAACTAGGTAAACCCGACAGAAAACACAAGCGCATTCCTGTGCAAAAAAATGGAAAATATGGCTACATCAACTTCGAAGGTTTAACCACCATCCCTTTTATTTCCGATGACCCTATTACATTTAACCACACTCCCTCACTAGCCCGCATCCAACAAGATGAGAAATATGGCTACATCAATCAACTAGGACAAATCACCATCCCTTCTACCTATGAAGCAGCTACTACGTTTTTTGTTAACAATATAACTAGTGTCAAAAAAAATGGGAAATATGGCCTCATTGATACAACCGGACAGGTAATCACCTCCTTTGAATATGACAGTCTCCATATTCCCGCACATAACAATAGCTTTATCTGCCAAAAAAATAAGCAATACGGGCTGATCAATAAGAATGGACAAGTCATCATCTCCCCTACTTACGACACCTGTTTCTATGCTAGGCATTTTAATACTTTACTCGTTCAAAAAGAAAGAAAATGGGGACTCATCAATGAACAAGGGCAGATACTCGCACCACTAAAATATGATACCATCTTCAACAGAGAATCCACTAAATATATCGAAATAAAACAAGGAGAAAAATGGGGTTACTTAAATATAAAAACAGGAAAGGAACTCACCCCTTTAAAATACGATTCAGTAGGAGCGTTTATAAATTGTATGGCATGGGTACAAAAAGAAGGCAAATATGGCTTCATAAACATAGAAGGAAAAGAAGAAATACCTCTACAATTTGAAGCAGCAAGCTCCTTTAAAAACGCCAAAAGGCATATTTACGTAGGTACAAAATGTTCGGATAAAAAGTCAAATTCATCCTTAGCTGTCGTCAAGAAAAATGGAAAATATGGTGCCATCAATCGACTAGCAAAAGTAATCATCCCCATCGAATATGATGAAATAATCACAACCATACCCAATAAAACCGTCGCCCAAGTACAACAATACCTATACCGTTTGTATCAAAGTACACGCACATCATATCCCTACGAAGAACTTCATTATTATATTTCTTTCAATCATCTAAAAGTTCGAAAAAACGGATTATATGGTATCCTCACAGACAAAGGAGAAATACACATTCCCATCAAATACCCAATACTAGGAGATGATGTCATTAGCGGTGTCCTAACTTGGTATCAAAACGGGGAAGATAAAGGTTTTTTAGACCCCAAAGGCATCAAATATAAAAACCTAAATTCTTTTAAAAGCCTATTTAAAAACGACCAAATCCGTATTCGTTACAATAACAAATGGGGAATGGTTAATACCAAAGGAGAAATAGTCATCCCATTCGAATATGACTTTATTGAAATAATGATCACTGGAAATCTCATCGTTCTCAAAAACGACAAATGGGGCATCATAGATCAAACAGGAAAAGAAATCGTACCCATCCTATATGATCGCTTATCCAAGCACCACTATCAACTCCTCTATGTCCAATTAAATGGAAAATGGGGTGCCATCAATCAACAAGGAAAAGTAATCATCCCCATCGAATACGACACCATAAATAACCACAAACGCCATTTTGTACGCGTCAAAAAAAAGGATCAAACCATGCTCTTTAATAACAAAGGAGAATTTATACAATATCTCTTTTAGCACTTCACCCCATCATCATATATTGGGCGTGTCCTTTTTTCGCCTCGCCCGTCGATACGTCCACGCATCGACAGGCACGAGGCGAAAAAAGGTCGGGCTATCCGCTTGTAGTTGGCTCGTACACAAGCTGTTCAGCTATATTTGCTGGCAGTGTCTTCCTTCGTCAGCCCTGCCAGCAAAAGCTTCACTAGCTGTCTACTTCACCAAGCTACCACTACTATCCCTCACGCAAATCTCCTCCACTCATCCAATCACTCTCTACACAATACAAATACAAAAAAAGCGGTTCTATATACCATCAACCAATTTGACCAAGCCAAACAAAGATCACTTAACAATCACCAAAATATGTGCAATTTCATTCGCCTCATGGCAGTCCTACTCTTATTTCTGCATAGCTGCACCCTTGTAGCACAAGAAAACACCACACCACAAAAGGGCAACAAACAGCCTACTCCTTCAACAAGCTATACGCAAAGAAGCTCCTTCAACAAAGACATTGTAAAAGTGCTGCAAGATGGGAAATGGGGGTTTTCCTACCAATCAGGAGCGGTCATACATCCCCCTATATTTGATGAAATATTTCCTGCGCCACCAGGAGCAAAAGTAAAAATAGGGAATCAGATAGGATACATCAACCAAATAGGTCAACTCATCGTACCTGTTAGCTACGACAAGGTTTCGTTCCACCACTCAAAGCGGTTCTTTTCTGTACACCGAGCAGGCAAAAAAGGAACACTTGATCTACAAGGCAAACCCTTGCTTCCTATCATCTATGATCAGCTAAATCCCACCTTTAAAGGAGGATTTATAGTCGTAGAAAAACAAGGAAAAAAAGGGGTCTATACAATAGGAGGAAAAGAAGTCATTCCGACAGATTATGACGAGATAACGAACATTGGAGAAACAATGATAACTAGTACACTTCCCAAACCAACTCAACATCCAACCAATCCCAATATCCAATATGGAAAGGAATTAAAACCAGTCCTTACCAATTGCCTACTACAACAAGGCAAACAGTGGCACATCTGGCAAGACGGACAGATAACTTCTACCTCTACCTATGATCAACTAATTACCAAATACTTCCGCAGCCATCAAGTCTACTTGGTAGAAAAAGAAGGGAAATGGGGAGCGATTGACAAAACAGGAAAAGTGGTCATCCCCATCATTCATGACACTCC
>JAHDHP010000218.1 GCA_020631245.1 Bacteroidota bacterium
CAACTACAAGCGGATAGCCCGACCCCATTTTTCCTAAAAGATGCCACCAGCGAGGACGCTGGCGGGAGCATCTTTTAGGAAAAATGGGGGCACGCCCAAAAAATAAAAAAAGCTGCCTTGAAAAAATCAAGACAGCTCTATTCTTTAGTTACATTTTAAGTTCGTATTGAACAAGTTGCCGGTATTTTATTCCGCTTCACTTGCTGCTTCCAAACGCTCTTTGTATTCGTTTGCTTTGGTGATATCTCCCATATTAGCAGAGATTTCTTTTAAAGCACGAAGGGTATTCATATCAGTAGATTTTACTTCCAATGCTTTTTCGAAGTAAGGAAGAGCCTCTTTGAACAGACTTTGGCTACCATCTTCTAATTGTTTGTAACGCTCTTTTTCATTGATCGGAACGTTTACCATTTCGCGAGTCATATCGGCGGCTTGGTTGTAGTAAATAGCTCCTAAGTTGTATAACGCATCATAGTACTCCCCATTTAATTCAATGGCTTGTTTGTAGTTGGTGATTGCTTTTGCTCGAATGGCATTTGCTTCTTCTTTTTGCTCAGCTGTAGCACTTGAATCAGCTAATGTAGCGGTACTTTGTTGGTCGTAATTGGTCGCTAAAGCAAAGTAAAGACTTGGGTTTTCGCTATCCATTTCAATAGCTTCTTCTAGTTTTCCTTGTGCTTCTGATGGATCTCCACCAGACTTAAGAAGCATGTTGATTTCTGTGATTAAAAGCGAGTAATCTTTAGGGAATCTTTCTTTTCCTTTTTTGAGAATGCCCATTGCTTTTTCTGAATCACCTTTTTGTAAGTAAAGGTTTGATAAAGAGTTGTATACAGAAATTTCTTCATAATCAAGATCTACTAATTCTTGATAGTGTTTGATTGCATTTTCAGTGTTTCCACCATTTTGTGCAGCATAAGCCATCATGGTAATTGCAGCTGTATCAATAGTGCTTTCTCCTTGTGCTTTATTGATATGATTACCCAGTTTCATAGACTTGGCGAAATTAGCATATGCATCATCGTATGACTTTTCTTTGAAGTGCTTGATCCCTTTATTGTAAACACTGGTACGAATTTGATCAAGGTTAGAAACGTTGATACTTTTATGGGTTCCTTTTTCATCAAATTCGATAGATTTACTGATGGCATTTGCAGCAATTTCAGCAGAACCTTCTTTCATAGATTCGTCTCCTTCGAGTGCCATTTCTGTGTAGATCATACCTTGCCAGTGGTAGGCTTTGGTAATGACTTTTGACTTCAATTTAGGATCGTTATTAGCTACTTTTTCGTCTACGATTTTGATACATTTGTCGATTGCGTCTCTTGATTTCTCAAGATCACCAGTTTTACCTTCTGGTTTTTCGTACTGTGCGTAGTTTTTAAATTTCATTATGGCCGTATTCAAATCTTTTGTTTGCGCAAAAGAGGTACTGACCATTGCTCCGCACATTAATAGCAAAAGCGTTTTTTTCATCATGGTTAGATTATTTTATGATATGGTTGTATTGATAAAGAGGTAGTATATCTATTAGGATGCTATCTAGTAGGCATTGTTTAATGAATATAGAATTACTAGACGGAATCACACAGCGAATTTACATAAACTTCGTTTTTTTACATATTTAGGATGAAAAAAAATGAGTTTTAGATATACAGGAGCAATACTACAAAGGTAAGAAACCTTTGTGATAGATGGGAAAACTACAGGTGGGGTTTGGACTAATTTATTATGGGTATTGGAAAGAACCACCTCTATCATTTTTTGTAGAAGTGGTTCTATATCTTGTTTTATTCTTCTGTATCCTCTGCATCTTCTTCCGTATTCTCCTCAGCAGGAGGAGTCGGGTTTTCTGTTGCATTCTCTACATTTTCTTCTGTACCTTCTCCTTCTTCGTCTATTTTTTCATCCTCCTCTTCAGGTGGTATTTTGGCGGTGTTGGCGATAGCATCTCCATCTTTGAGGGAGATAAGCTTCACTCCTTGAGCCGCTCTACCACTTACCGAGATCGAATCTACCGACATACGGATGGTAATACCTGATTGGTTGATGATCATCAAACCATTCTCATCAATAACGTCCTTAATAGAGACTAATTGTCCTGTTTTAGGAGTAACAGTCATGGTTTTGATTCCTTTACCACCACGATTGGTAATACGATATTCATCGAGTACGGTACGTTTACCATATCCGTTCTCTGATACATTTAACACTTTAACATCGGGTTGTGTTTCAGGATCGACGCAAATCATGCCTACAACTTCATCTCCTTCTTCTACCATCGTAATCCCTTTTACACCTGTAGCAGTACGTCCCATCGCTCTCACTTTCGATTCAGGGAAGCGAATAGCACGACCAGATTTGATACCTAAAAGGACATCACATTTGCCATTGGTAAGTTTGGCTTCAAGGAGTGTATCACCTTCGGCAATATTAATGGCAATAATCCCATTTTGACGAGGACGGGAAAAAGCCTCCATAGAGGTCTTTTTGATAATTCCTTTTTTGGTACAGAAAATAACATTATGTGTGTCTAAGAATTCAGGATCTTTTAAATCTTTGACAGTCACGTAAGCCATCACCTTATCCTCTTTAGGGAGGTTAATGATATTTTGGATAGGACGTCCTTTAGAAGTTTTGCTACCTACAGGAATCTCATAAATTTTGAGCCAGTAGCATTTTCCAAGTTCTGTAAATACTAGTAAATATTCGTGGGTATTACCAATAAAGAGATTCTCGATGAAATCTTCTTCTCGAGTAGCTCCACCTTTCGATCCCTTACCTCCTCTATTTTGCTCACGGTATTCATCTAAATTGGTACGTTTCATATAACCACGATGAGAAATCGTAATAACGACTTGTTCATTTTCGATCAATGATTCATAATCAATATCACCTGCAGCAGCCACAATATCGGTACGTCGTTCATCTCCAAATCTTGTTTTGATGTCTAGCATCTCCTCTTTGATGATATTCATTCGACGATCTTCATTGGCTAGAATATCTTTTAAGTCAGTAATCAATGCCATTACTTCCGCATATTCGGCACGTAACTTATCAATTTCAAGTCCTGTCAACTTTTGAAGGCGCATATCAAGAATAGCCTTCGTTTGCCTATCAGATAAACCAAAAGCCTCCATTAAGCGAGTATGTGCTTCGGGAGGTGTTTTCGATGAACGAATAATTTTAATGACTTCATCAAGATTGTCAATGGCAATAATGAGTCCTTCTAAAATATGCGCTCTTTCTTCTGCTTTTCTAAGATCGTATTGTGTACGCCTCACCACTACTTCATGTCTAAACTCAACGAAATAATGGATGAGTTCTTTCAAGTTAAGGGTACGTGGTCTACCATTGACAAGGCAAACATTGTTGACCCCATAAGAAGACTGAAGATAAGTATAACTGTATAGTTGATTTAAAACGACTTCGGGGTTAGCATCGCGTTTTAATTCGTAAACGATACGCATTCCTTTACGATCCGACTCATCTCGAATATCAGAGATTCCTTCAATTCGTTTTTCGTTAATAAGGTCAGCCGTTTTTTTGATGAGGTTGGCTTTATTAACTTGATAAGGAATTTCGGTAACGATAATTCGTTCTCGATTGTTGTTTTTGCCAAATGTCTCCGTTGTAGCTCTTCCTCGAACAACTACGCGTCCTCTACCAGTCGCGAGTGCTTTTTTGACCCCATCATATCCATAAATGGTTCCTCCAGTAGGAAAGTCGGGAGCGATGACATGTTCACAAAGCTCATCGATGGTAATTTCTTTATTGTCGATAAAAGCGATGATCGCAGAAACGACTTCTGTGAGGTTGTGTGGCAACATATTAGTTGCCATCCCTACTGCAATACCCGAAGCTCCATTGATAAGTAGATTGGGGAGTTGAGAAGGGAGTACAACAGGCTCACTGAGCGTGTCATCAAAGTTGAGTTGAGTGTCAACTGTTTCTTTTTCTAAATCGGAGGTAATTTCATCAGAAATACGCATTAAACGAGCCTCTGTATAACGCATGGCTGCGGGGCTATCTCCATCAACAGAGCCAAAGTTTCCTTGCCCATCTACTAGGGGATATCGAAGCGACCAATGTTGGGCCATACGTACCATTGCATCATAGACTGAGCTATCACCATGCGGATGGTATTTACCCAGTACTTCTCCTACAATCCTTGCCGATTTTTTGTGTGCTTTGTTAAAGACCAAACCTAATTCCCGCATTCCATAAATAACCCGTCTTTGAACAGGTTTTAATCCATCGCGGACATCAGGTAAAGCACGAGATACAATAACAGACATTGAGTAATCAATGTATGCACTTTTCATTTCATCCTCAATGTTTATCTGGATGATTCTATCTTCTGCAGACATTCCATTTTTTTTATTGAAAAAATAGTCTATTTCGTATGGCAAATATACGAAAATTTAGGCAAGAATTCACCATTGAAAGCCTAGTAATTACCTCTATTTGAGTAATTTTTATGGGAAGATATGAGGGATGGTTTTTAACTATAATTAGTGTAGCCACAAGCGACTAAAATAATAGATGTTGGAGTAAAAATTGTAGGTAAAGAATGAAGTAAATGAATAAGTCGTGAAGGACTTCTTTTAAATTATGGGAATGTCACTAAAAAGCAATAACTTTGAGTCAATTCATTGGACTATTTAACACGTTATGAAACAGATTTTTGTTTTCTTCAGCCTCCTATGTTGTATAGGATATTCGTCATTTATTTATGGACAATCACGTCAACAAGTATACAACAATACAGTTGACCAAATAAACTGTGAAGTCAGTCGCTTATTGTTGCGAAGCTTTGATCGTCCTGTTGCCGCTAGAAATATTCAAGATTGTCGTTTTGCGAGTGTCTTACAGGAAGTACAGCGCGTAAAGGAAAATAAGGTGATAGGTTATCGAGATGATATTATTTCGATTATCAGTGCCATCAATAACTTTAAAAGTAAAGTTGGAGCAGACGATAATTTACAATACGTGGAAGATGTTTTACAAGATGTGAAAGATTTTAGTTTAGACAATTTCCAGCAAATTTGTACGAATTACAAACAAAGAGATAACCGGATTTGTCAGGACATGCAACAAAAAGCATTTAAATTAGAAAATCAAATCAATGCGATTATCGACCAATCTTTGGTGAAAATGGGACAGGCTAGTACGGCTACAACTACAAGTAATAATACTAATGTAGGGACAACAGTAACAGAGCCAGTACCTGTTGTAGAGGAGGAAGAAAGTTCGGGTTGGTTTTTTAATCGAAAAAAATCTGCAGATAATACGAGTACTGAAACGGTAACTTATACAAACGAGGATACGAGTAATTCTTCAGGAGGGACATCTTGGTTTATCACTATTATCTTAGCTTTGCTTACCATTGCCGTAGGGTGGTTGTTCAAAGAAAATTATGATCTAAAAGAAGAGGTGGGTGATTTGAAAAAGTTATTGAAAACATTTACACAGAGAAGGTAAGGAATGATGATAAAATAAAATTAAAAATGCCAGTAATGGCGAACATTACTGGCATACAAAACTGTGTTTATCACTTTCACTTTGTGTAGAATTTTTACTGCTCATTTGTATTCTTTTTTCGTGATTGAATAGAACGGATAGTAATCGGAGTTCCTAAATGAGCATCCAACATGCGGTGAATGTTACTTATTAAATCGCTAATCTCCTCAAATTGTTCCGCTAATGCATATTCATTTAGTCCTTTTTTACGAATATTTTGCTGAATAGCGGCAACATTCTGGGTAATTGCCAAGGTTCCTTGCTCTAAATCATTTAAAGCACTAGCACTTAATTGCCAGCCCTTCTCCAATAAGACGTTCTCAATCTTCAATAATGTCATCTGATAAGGTTTTAGTTTATCAGCTTCCTTATTCAAGCGAATCTGCTTTTTGATAATTTCTAGCACTAAGAAAATAGCCCAGGGTGCTAAGAAAAAACTAAAGAATAAGAGGCTTGAAATGGTGAAAAATAAAGTTAATAACATAATTACATAGTTTTGGGAGTTTTGTAATGTTTTAGAATGAAATCATCCATGATGGTTCTTTTCTTTTGATACTTCCAAAATGGCTCAAACGAATATGATTATTGGATTGGATATCTAATAAATCATGTGCTTTTTGAATTAAGTATCCTAACTTTCTTAATCTTCGATTTAAAAGCCATAAAATGACTTTCGTTTCTGAAATGTGATACATCATTTTTTCGAATTTTTCTTGTACCTCAATGATCTCATAACGGTGATTTTCGATCTCATTTTGAGTTAAAGTATTAGTATCATTTACAAATTCACCATTTTTAGCCATTAGTTTTTCCACTAGTTTTTTTATTATTTTTATTAATCTTTTCGTATTCTTTAAGTATATGAGAAGTTGAATAAATAAACCCAGAAACCAGGGGGATACAAAAAAACCAATAATAAATACACGAAGAATTGCGAGCTTAATCATAATGTAGTTTTGAGCGCATTGCACATACCTCTCCCATTAAGAAACAGTAGCTTTTTTAAGACATCAAAAATGATATAGCTTGTTTCTTTGTAAACAAGAAGTTTTACAATAGAAGTTAAAGAATAACTATCTTAGAGGCTCATATAAAAAGCCTCATTGCTCAGCTTAATAAAATGAATTGTCAGCTTCAAAAGTGCTAGTAAAAAACAGCGGTAAAGATTATGACAGTAGAAAAAACTCTCGAAGAAAAGGAGAGGTGATTTTTAGAATCGCTGCCTGAAATTGGTAAGTGTAAAGTAGATCATAATTGCTGGTTTTTTTGGTTATAGTTGATTAACTACAAGTACTACCTTATAGTTCCTAAAGATCTCATTATTATTAAGTTAAACGCACTATTAATAGGCTTTCGTGTTTAGATATATTAAAATGTTATAATTTTATTTGCTTAACTTTTAATAATAGTTAATTTGAAAATATTTATTTTTATAAAATAATTGCATTATGAGAAAGAAAATAGTTGCTGGAAATTGGAAAATGAATAAATTATTGCCAGAAGCAGTAAGTTTGGTCAAGGATATTGGCAGTTTGTTAGTTAGCACAAAAATGCCCCAAAACACTAGGCTAATAGTGTGTCCTCCAAATTTATATTTGTCTCCACTAAATAATTTTTTAGAAATTGCCAATTTATCGGAAAAAATAAGCATTGGTGCGCAAAATTGTCATCAAGAAACCAAAGGTGCTTATACAGGAGAAGTCTCAGCAACAATGTTAGCCAAACTCAAAATACCTTATGTTATACTCGGGCACTCAGAAAGGCGTGCTTATTTTGGTGAGGATAGTGCTTTGTTAAAAGCAAAAGTCGATCAAGCCCTAACAGCAGGCTTGCAAGTCATATTTTGTTGTGGTGAAAAATTAGATGTTCGAGAAGCAGGAACTCATTTTGAACTAGTAGGGCAGCAACTACAAGAAAGCCTGTTTCACCTCTCTGCCGATGATATGAAAAAAGTCATTATTGCATATGAACCCGTTTGGGCAATCGGAACTGGTGTTACCGCATCTCCCGCTCAAGCCGAAGAAATGCACAAACATATTCGGCAGTTAGTAGCCAAAAAGTATGATAAATCGTTGGCTGATAATACGACTATTCTGTATGGAGGTAGTTGTAAACCCACCAATGCTGATGCGTTATTTGCTTGTCCCAATGTAGATGGTGGATTGATTGGCGGAGCGTCTCTAAAAGCAGCTTCTTTTGTTGCGATTTTGGAAGCTTTGATAAAAAGTTAAGATTTTTTGGGCGTGCCCTTTTCCGCCTCGCCCGTTCATGCGTCCACGCATGAACGGGCACGAGGCGGAAAAGGTCGGGCTATCCGTTTGTAGTTGGTTCATACCCACTAGTTCAGCATAGTCCTAGTCAGTGTCTTCCTCCGTCAGCCCTGCTAGTCCTTGCTTCACAAAGTGGCTATTTCACCAAGCTACCACT
>JAHDHP010000219.1 GCA_020631245.1 Bacteroidota bacterium
GAAACAGGCGTCGATTGTGGAGGAAGTTGTAGTCCATGTCCAGGTATTGGACCTGATATTCCAACAATGGGCGAATGGGCATTGATCATTTTAGCATTATTGCTATTGAATTTGAGCTTGATCTTTATTACAAAAGTAGCACCTGCTTATAACTCATCTGCACAGTCTGCTAATTGGAAAAGTTCTATCTTCCCATTACCTTTCCAAAGAGATGCATTTATGAAAGCCTTCCAAATCATTATGTTATTTGTATTGGCTTACTTTGCGGGCTATGTCCTTCTTTACGGATATTTCACAGTAACTGATATAATTGGCTTTGCGATTGCTGCACCTCTAGCTAGTTATTTATTACATTTCTTTATTAATAAGGAAGACTAATAGTTTAGATTATTAATAATTGCTACAGAGATAATTACATTTATGCATTTAAGCATAGGTGCTTATCTCTGTAGTTATTTTGTATGTATGTCAAAGAAAAAGAATAGAAAAAAGAAAATTAACAAAGCTGAAAGGGCAAAAAGACTTCAAGCAGGTAAACGTTTTTTATTATTTTTTATAATAGGCGTCTGTATATTTTACTTTTTATTTTCAACCTCCTTTTTTAGAGATTATTTATTTATACCTGTCAATCATGCTTTTGCTGTACTAGCTAGTTGGGTTTTGAATGTTTTTGGAGAACAAACAACTGCTGTAGATCTTACCGTAACTTCTTCCAATTTTTCTGTCAATATTGCCAAAGGATGTGATAGCTTAGAAGCAATATCACTGCTTTCAATTGCATTTGCAGCCCTTCCGCTTATCAGTTGGGCCGATAAATTGAAAGGTATTGTTGTTGGGTCTCTGATTTTCTTAACATTAAATTTATTAAGAATCGTGACCTTGTTCTTAATAGGAAAGTATGTGCCATCTATCTTTGACTTTATGCATGTCGAATTTTGGCAAACAATATTTTTAATATTAATTGTTATATTCTGGATTTATTGGGTGATTAGAAGTTTGTATAACGCACCTCAACCTTCAAGTTAGATTTTCCTTTGGAAAGAGAATATTTAATTTATGCGACTAAAACTAGCTCCTATTCTCAAGCGAATAGCCATCTTTTTTCTTATTTATACGGGTATTATTTTCTTTTACAAGTTCTCTGGTTTAGGAGAGGCTTATGGCGATACCTTTAGAAATATTGGAAAAAGTATGTATGAAGGGAAGTGGGGCGATAAGACTGTTAGTATAGATAAACATAAAAGAAAGAAAACAGACCCGCCAGGAGTAAATACAATTATTCTTATTAAGAGAAAAAATCCTGCAAAAAAAGGGACTAATATTATAAAAGGAAGCCTCCTTAATACTTGGATTTTTGCCTGTCTACCCAACCTTTTTTTTATTGCACTTACCTTAATTATACCCGCCGATTGGTTGCGAAAAGTCAAAGTCTTATTTATCGGATTAATTATATTGAATATTGTATTAGTTCTCAAGCTAGGTCTGAATATAATAGGGGTAATCAGTGTTGCTAATTGGTTTCAATCAGATTTTTTAAATACCTTTTTTAATGTACTTGCTCCATTTTTACAATTAGTCGAACAACATAGTATTATAGGAATCTTAATTGCTTTTTTTATTTGGTTAATACTGTGTTTTGATAGTTGGATCACCTTCTTTTACGACTCATTCAATACACAGACCGAAAAAAATAAAACGATTTAAAATTTAATGTATTTTCATCGCCGCACCTCGTATGAAAAGATCAAACAATAGCACTGCGGCTTTTATATGTTGTTTCAAAATAAATGTATTCTATTACAAATCTAAGGGGCTATCCGTTCTCACTTCGCACTATCGTCTGTTCAATCCTTCTCATTAATATTCACCCAACAAAAGGTAACTTGCTCCTCATAATTATTCTGTATATGTACAACAACAAATATTTGCTTTTGTGACTTATATTTCCCAGGATCAACGATTTGAGTTGGTTTTGTTAGATGGTATGACAGGTGATGTGGTAGCTCAAAATGAGTTAGAAGATGGGGCTATTGAATTAGAAGCGAATAATCGACCATTCGCGGCTAGTTTCTTTTTGTCTGATGAAACAACATTTGGGGACTTGGGCGACATCGCTAATACAAAACTCCACTGTTACCCCAATCCGCTTAGCGACGAATTATTTATCGACCTTCAATTATCTCAACCCGACTTATTGGACATCGCTATTTATGATTTATATGGTAAACAAGTATTAGCATTGTTCGAAGGGGAAAAAGCACAAGGTCAACATCGTTTTCGCTATTCCTTAGATGATTTACCCAATAGTTTATATTTGGTGAAAATCCAAGCCGCAAGTGGAACGCAATGGGTGAAGCGGGTGACAGTCACAAGGTAATACGATAAATGTCGGACGTTCCTTGTTCTGTCTAAGGTTCTTATGCCCTCGAATAAAAAGTCGAAGAAGCAGGTCTGCTCACTCTTATTCGTCATAATGGTACTGAACATTTTGGTGAAATACGCGCATTGCTCAAAAAGGTAAATATACAAGAATCAAAACGGATCATATTTATAAAGTAGAAACGGTTGAACGATTATCGTTCAACCGTTTCACCATTCAATCTTTCAACCGTTTCACCGTTTTTCACTCCCTCAACACCCCCTTAAAATACCCTGTCGCCTTCACCTCCTCACAAAAGTCAATCTCCATTTGTAGGACAAACTCATCCTCTTCCTTACTAACAATCACCTCCCCCAAACTAGTATCTAAATACGTATCAGGCGGGCCATTCAAATCATAACCCAAATACACAGTACTTCCTAAAAAATCACTCGAAGCATAGGTTCCCGCTTCTAAAGTCGTACTATCCGAAAGCACAACACTAAAGGACAATAAATCACCCTCACCTTGAATACTTCCAGTCAAGGTATCTATTTCAAAATCAGGTGAAAAGAGCTGTACAAATGCAGTAGAGATATTATCGCTAGTACTATATCGAATCGTACCATAAGAAAATGTCGCAGCGGTATTATCCGCATTCAAACAAATTCGATTCGTGGGACCAGCCTTACAATTAGCTACGGGAAGTACGTTTTCCTCACTAGGACATAAAGTGCGACCCAAACGACCACCCTCCCAATTAGTTGAATAGCCATCCCACGTTTGCGCTTCTGAATACAATATGCGTTCTCCACATGGGTAATAGAGCAAGGTATATGCATGAATATTAGATCCATTATTCGTAAAATAACGATGTGCTTCAGTAGTTTCCAGCCATCCTTCATACATTAAGTTTTTGCCACGAATCTTAACTGTCTCCTCATCTAACACCTCAATGTTTAGCGTATCTTTTTCACTACAAACAATACCCCACGGAGGAGGAAGCTCATAACTTCTAGACGGAAAAATACCACTCTCTCGCAACCGATCATCTTTTGGTGAAGGGTCTTTCTTACAATTGCTAAAGGAAATAATAATAAATAGGGAAATGCTAATAAATAGATGTAAATTTTTCATGGGTTTGCATTTTGTAAAGAGAAATTAGATATACATTATTTAAAACAACGAAATTGAGACAATTTCATAATGTAATTGCTATATTTACAATTGTGTCAACTTAAACAGAAAGTAAGTAAACGGCCTTTTTTAACTATAGATATTCTTTAATTATGTGAAAAATTGGGTATTTTGAGCAATAAGAACTGACTTTTGAATACTCAATATGCCCATAAACGAACCACCAACCAATCCCTCCTCTGAACGGAAAAGCTTTTCCGAATGGCTAACTAATCTCCAACAAGAAAGCTGGCAATTAGAATTATTGATCTCTGCCTTTGCTATTTTTGGACTCATTAGTGTGCAAGAAAAGGTGACAGAATGGGCACTATTTATTGATAGTGGCTACCTGAATAAAGCCAACCGATTCTTGGTATTAGGCATCGGAATTGTTGCTGTAGGAACCGTGATTTTCAAAATCAATTTACTCTTTCATCTACTCGTCAGAGATTACTATAATATAGTAAGCAATGAAGAAGGGTTCAACTACACGTATTATGACGATGAACGCGTAAAACATAGCCCTAAAAAAACGATAGATTATTTTAGTATCCCTTCCAAAAGAATGCAGGGTACCATAGGAGAGGTATTCATTAGGCAAAATTCCTATCATGACTACTATATTGGAAAAAATCACCCACATTTAGAGCCAGTCAATGCTTACAAAAGCCTCTTAAGTCGGCCAACGATGAGTACAGCGAAGGAAGTAAAAAAATATAAGGAGGTAAAAAAGCCCCCCTATCAAAAAAATGTACGAGAAATAAAAGAAATTTTACAACAACAATTCAATATACAAATAGATCAGCAGACCATTTCCAAACAACAAATGACTTGCGATTTTTTCCAACATGCCAACGCCAAAGAAAGAGGTTTGCTCTGTTTTTTCCCCCTCCCTCCCAATCTATCTATTGGCAGGCATTACCTAACTTTACAACGACAAACATATCATCGAACAGACTTTAGCCCAGCCGATACATTAGATGTTACCATCCCTTTCATTTATGAAGGGAAATAACGAGTTTTATTCAACCCACTACACGAGAAAAGTGTTTAATTTATACACTCAACCACTCAATCCCCCAATATGATCACCATCATCGGCGCAGGCATCGGCGGACTCACCACCGCCATCGCCTTACAAAAACAAGGAATCCCCGTCAAAATATACGAGCAAGCCCCCAGCATCAAAGCCGTCGGAGCAGGGATTATTTTAGCCAATAATGCCATGCAAGTTTACAAAAACCTTGGCATCTCCTACCTATTCGTAACAGAAGGAAATGCTATATCTTCCATGAATATAGTAACGCCCCAATTAAAAGTTATTTCAAAAGCAGATTTGCAATATTTTGAGGAGAAATATAGGGTAAAGAATACAGCGATTCATCGAGGAACCTTACAAAAATTACTAGTAGAAGAATTAGACGAAGGTACATTAGAATTGGGCAAACAATTACAAAGCGTAAAAAGAATCACCAATAGCGAAGATACTGGCGATGGCAATCAACAAAACTTCCAACTCACCTTCACCGATGGTACTACCACTACTGCCGCGTATCTAATAGGTGCAGATGGCATCGAATCACAAGTCCGCCAACAATTATTTCCTGCTACCGAAATTCGCTATGCACAACAAGTATGCTGGCGCGGCCTCACCAATTTCACCCTACCCCCCGAATACCGCCACGAACTCAACGAAGCATGGGGAAAAGGAACCCGCTTCGGATTCGTACAAATAGCCCCCAACACCGTTTACTGGTACGCCCTCAAAAGCTATCATACCGTCCACAAATTCGGACTACACATGCTAGAAGGCTTCTTTGCCGACTACCACGCACTCATTCGAGAAATAATTAAACATACCCCGAAAGAAAAAATACATACTGCCGAAATAACCGACCTAAAACCCCACAAAACATGGCATATTCCCCAAGCCGTTTTAATCGGTGATGCCGCCCACGCAACGACTCCCAATCTCGGACAAGGAGCCTGTCAAGCCATTGAAGATGCGCATGTACTTGCCAACTGTTTTGTAAACTACCCTTCCTTTGATGAAGCCGCGCAAAAATTCCAAGAACTACGCATCAAAAAAGCCCATCAAATCGTCAACACCAGTTGGACGATTGGCAAAGTATCTCACCTCAACAATGGATTCTTGATCATGTTAAGGAATACTGCTATGCGGATGCTGCCTAAAAGTGCCAGCCGAAAACAGTCCGCACAAATTTTTGAATTAGTGGATGTTTAGAAGCTTATATATGGACATAAATTATTCGACAAAAAATAACCACATAAGCTACATTGTGTAATAAATATATTTAATGGGATTTGGTTTTTTTCTTTTATTGCTCTTTATTGTTGGTCCTTCAACAATCATATTGATATTGATCGGACTATTTACTAGAGATAAAGATTACTTTATTGCTATAGGTGTAATTTGGTTCCTTCTTTTTGGATTGATATGCTTATCAATAAGCATCAATTTTTTTACATCAAAGAAAAACCTCGACCAATCAGATCTCTATGGAGATTATGTCATTGATCGTTCTCACTTTCCAGGCAAACAAGCCGATTGGCAATACGACCACTTTCGCTTTACTCTTACTCACTCGGATTCCATCTATTTTCATGAAACAGAAGGAGCCAATATTATCAAAACTCATAAAGGATCAATTCGGTTTCTTACAAAATACAGCCAACCGCGTCTTATCATAGAAATGGAAAATGATACCTGCCACCATATCATCGAAAAATATCCAACTTTATATCGCAAAGTTTGGTCTTTTTACTATGTCTTTCATTCTCCAAAGTTCAAGAATGTATTTTTTAGGAAGGGAAAGTGGCGGAAAAGGTAGAGGTCCGCGAGTGAATTTTAAATATATCTTAGAGAGGGCGAAATTAAGTAGTTTTATAAGTTATTGCAAATCCTCTTTCAAAGCCATCAACTGCTCATTAGAAATACCAGTCGCCTCCATAATCAACTCATCATCCATCCCCTTAACTAGTAAGTTTTTCGCAATTTCTAATGCTTTTGCTTTTTCAGCCCTTGCTTCAACTTTTGCAATTGTTATTTTTCCTGCTTCTTTTTGTTTCGCTGCGGCTCTTTCAGTAGGGGTAAGATTATCAAAACTAATGAGTTCAATAGCTTTTTGTATGCCTTTATTAGCTGTATTTAGGACAGGCCTTTCGCGATTGTGAATAGACTGATAAATTAAATCTAGCCAGTCTCTTATTTGTTGTGGCGTATCGTCAGTAGGATGATTAGGATTTAAGCAAACGAGTTGATGTCTGTATAAGTCTCTCACTTCTCCTGATAGGGTTTGTGGATTGATTTGCATTAATAGAACCTCATCTTTAATGGGTTTGCCTGTCTTTTCTTGAATGGTATAAGGAGTGGTGAGTACAACAATCATATACACCGTCTGTGAAATACCATATTCGGTGGATGTTTTTTGTTTTTCAGCAATCAACATCAAGAAATAATGTCGGAAGCGATCAAAGTGGTGGTCATATTCTACTCGTTGTATCTCAATCGCTATACGTTTATCTGTAGATTCTGCAAAAATGTCGATTTCAAAATCAATATAACCTATCTTGGGTTCAAACTTTTTTTCCGTTTCTATTTTATCAACTTCAATCTCAATTCCCAGAACATCCTTTACAAAAGAAGTAAACACTATCTTGTTGGTAAATGCTTTTTTAAAAATGACCTCATTGTCTAGGTTTCCTAACATCTTTATGAAATAAAATGATTTTGTGTAATGAATTTAAAATACATTATTTCTTAGTAGTAAGCAATAGTATGCCGACTGAAATTTTAGAGTCAAGATGGCCTCTGAAGCAATTTTCTTTATCTTTACACCATTGAAAACCCACCCCCACCCCTCCGAGGAGGGGATTTATGGCTACCACTATTTTAGGACAGTCTGATTACACTTTTGCATTATCACTTTCCTATCCATATTGTTATTCTTAAAAATACCAACCAATGAAAATCAAAGCTTCCAACGTACAAGAATACCTCGAAAATATCCCTGAAGAACGAAAGCCCTATTTCAATAAATTGCGCGAAGTAATTTTAGAAAATATACCCAAAGGATTTAGTGAACAATTTTCTTATGGGATGCCAGGTTTTGTAGTTCCGCTTGATATTTACCCGAATGGCTACCACTGCAAAAAAGAAGAACCACTTCCTTTTGTAAACATTGCCTCGCAGAAAAACTTTATTGCTTTATACCATATGGGTATCTACGCCAATCAAGAGTTGCTCGATTGGTTTGTGGCGGAGTATCCGAAGCATTGTAAACGAAAATTGGATATGGGAAAAAGCTGTATTCGCTTTAAGAAGATGGAGGAGATTCCTTATGAATTGATAGGGGAGTTGATGCAAAAAATGACGGTGGAGGATTGGACGA
>JAHDHP010000220.1:0-3972 GCA_020631245.1 Bacteroidota bacterium
CAAAAGAAAAATAAGGAAGAAGTATACAAGCAATTAGTAAAAATAAATTTTTCATCATTAATTTTTTAAAGCACCTACTCAATTTAATACAGGCTTTTCGGTATCCGCCCTTTGATCGATCATGCTTCAAATATAGATGCTCCACCTACCTCTTACCAATTACCTTTTTTCACTTAAATCGCTACAAACTCAATCCCCGAACCACCCAACCACTCAACCACCCAATCATCATCAGCTGGGCGTGCCCTTTCACAGGTCTTTGGAAAATGTGGGATTGACAAAAGTAGCGCGTAACGCTCCCGCAATCCCTCAATCCCACATTCCCCCAATCCCTGCTTCAGGTCGGGCTATTCGTTTGTAGTTGTCTCATAGCTGCCAGTTTCGCATAGTCCTAGCGGTGTCTTCCGCTGTCAGCCCCGCTAGTCCTTGCTCCACAAAGGCAGCTATTTCGTCAAGCTACCACTGCTATCCCTCACGCAAAAAACGATGAAACGATTTACGTCCGACGGTTAAACGTGAATCGTTTAACCGTTCAACCGTCAAATCTTTCAACCATCTTTGGAACTATTTCCCTCCCAATTCTCTTTACCATATCGAACAACATAAAATGATACCGCCATGATAAGTACATTCTTCATTAGTCACCACGACAATCCACCAAATTGTTGCGACCTCAAAAAAGGGCGCATCAAAACAGGCTTGTTGTGCGTACCAATGAAGACGTATAAGAAGGAGTAGTCAATGATATAATAATCAATGAATTGACGGAGCCTTGCAACAAGCCATTAGCTTGCTGCAAGGCTTTTTTTATTGCAGCAAATCCAAATAAGTATTTCTCTCAAACAATTAAAAAATAATATCATGGGATCTGCAATCAGAAAATACCCCGATTTTATACAATATATTTCTCAAAGAGGACGAGGACAACGCTTACTAAAAGAGAAAGAAGCGCGTAAAGGACTCGAACTAATGTGGCAAATGCGTAGACAGTGGATCAGACCTTTGAATGAGTGGAAAGGTCTTAGTCGGAGAGTAGCCGATAAAAGACGAATCATAGCTGCACTAGCGAACCATCTTTTTTGTAAGTACGATGTACCTGCCTTTATGGGAGAAGCATGGCTTACCCAAAATTTAGAACATGTAGATTGGTTTTTACACATGGGCAAAGGGCACAATATCCGAACAGCAGAGAAACTGCCTTTTAGCCTCACTAAAAAAGAAGCGCATTATTTCACCCAAGCACCCAAAAAGACAACTATTGAACGTGCTTTTCGATATGCACAAGTAATAGCATTAGGAGGCTCTAGCCGATTATATGCAGAACTCGTCAATAGCTCTATGGGAGTGGATTTCAAACATCATGACTTTTGGACAGAGGTACTCCACTTTTTCCTTCGTCAAAAGGAGTTGCCAATGTATCAAGTTCGACCCATTATTGATTATGTCTATGCACAAAGATTAGGGGTGGGTGGTTCTAGTTCCTTTTCTATGAAAGGTCGTAGTCTAAAAGCGGTCATACAAAAAATGGAGGCTTGGCATGAAACGCTATACCAGTTGAATGAACGAGCCTTATATGATATCAACACTCAATGGGAAGGTATAGCTCTTGAAGATTGGGAATACTTTGGTCAGGAAGGAGCATATGTCATCCATCAAGTTACGACCTACAAAGATCTCCTCAAAGAAGGAAAGATACTAGGGCATTGCGTGGGTTCTTATATCCATAAAATCCTAGAGGAGGAAACCTCTATCTGGTCAGTAAGGTGCTTAGATGGAAGTCATGAAAAGCATACCTTAACGGTTGAATTGAAGTATGATGAGATTAGACAAGTTAGAGGGGAACGCAACCGCAAACCCACTGCTTATGAAAAGAGAGTGATAGAGGCTTGGGCAAAGGCCAACTATCTGCTGATAGGAAGATATTGATACTTACATAGATTGCCAACAGCCGATGACTGAATACAGTCGTCGGCTTTTTTTATTATTTTTGTATTTATCAGAACTAATTGATACAAATGATGCTTGTTCTTGATAGGAATTATCTGAATCCCACCCCTTTCCTCACAATTAGCTATATCATTGGTGTCCAATAAAAAAAAGCTTCCAACCATTATTATCTGTTTGCTTTCTTGCTTATTAGCTTGTGCTGACTATTCAGGTGATTTGATCCTCGCTCCAACAGGTAAATGGGCTGTTCAAGCAACAGTCAACCGAACAGATAACAACCAAGCAGACTATGCTTATGTTATGGCACATTTATACGACCAAAATCAACAAAAAGTGACAACTTGGAACACTAGAGTTGGTGATGCTCAAAAATGGTCATTGGGTTGGACAAAATATGGAGATACCATTATCTTACAATCTAGCGATATAGGAACCAAAGCTTGGCAAATAGTAAATAATAAAGTGCTAGAACTATCTATAAATAAGGAATTGGATACTAGAGCAGAGCAGTTAAAACATAAAAAATACAATTAAATAAAAAATTGGCTACATCATTGATAACTCTAGTAATGTTATGTAGTCAATAATAAGAATCCATTATCTAACCACATTTATAAACACATACATGAAAGCCTACAAAATTGAAGGAGGCAGACCCATCAAAGGGGAATTAACCTGTCTCGGAGCTAAGAATTTTTGTACTAAAGCAATGGTTTGTGCCCTATTGGGTGACGGACCTACTACCCTTACCAATGTACCACCTATTGGTGATACGAAGATTACCTTCGACATGCTCGAACTAGTAGGGGTAGATTTGAAATATACTGGTGAAAACCAATTACAAATAAATCCACTTTCCATCAACGAGTCGAATATTGCCATGCCTGACTCAGGAAGTAACCGTATTCCCATTCTTTTACTAAGTGCCTTATTACAACGTTTCGACGAAGTGCGTGTTCCTGTGATGGGAGGCTGTAGTATTGGTGCGCGTAAGGTCGATTTTCACCTCAATGCCATCAAAAAGTTTGGTGCGGAGGTTATCGAAACCGAAGATGGCTTTATTGCCAAAAAACGTAAACGCTTACAAGGAACCACCATTGAGTTACCTTATCCAAGTGTAGGAGCTACCGAAACATTTTTGTATTTGAGTGTTTTGGCAGAAGGCACGTCAGTTATTAAAAATGCGGCTATTGAGCCAGAAATTTATGAATTGATTACCATGCTTCGTTCTATGGGAGCTATTATTTTCAATAGTCCAGGGCGTGAAATAAGAGTGGTAGGTGTGCCGCGTTTGAGTGGTACCTTGATGCATATTTTAGGAGATCGTATCGAAACAGCTTCTTGGGCTTCATTAGCATGTGCTTCTGACGGTGATATTACTGTACACGGTATTCGCCCTGAAATTTTAGGAAACTTCTTATCTTATTTCCGTCAAGTAGGAGGAGGTTTTGAATTGGTAGGACCTAAGAGTATCCGCTTTTTTAGAGCAAATGAATTACAACCAATTGTACTAGAAACGGATGTGTATCCTGGGTTTTCTACAGATTGGCAGCAGCCTTTTGCCATTTTACTGACCAAAGCCGCAGGTATTTCGGTAGTACACGAAACAGTCTATGAAAACCGATTTGGTTATTTAAATGCCTTAAAAAAATTAGGTGCTCGAGTGCAAACATCTACTCATTGTTTGGGTGAATTGCCATGTCGTTATAAAGGAAAAGGACATCCCCATAGTGCCATTATTAGTGGGCCTACGAAGCTCACTGCGATTAATGAACCTTTACTCGTTCCCGATTTACGTGCAGGTTTAGCCTATGTCATCGCAGCAGCTATTGCCGAAGGCGAAACACTCTTAACAGGTATCCACAATATTGAACGTGGCTATGGTGATATTGTACCGCGATTGAGTAAAATGAATTTGAATATTGAAAAAGTGGAGTTGGAAGCAGTGGTGTAGTGAATGAGCGAATGAGTGATTTAGTGAATGTGGCGTAACGCTCATTCACTCATTCGCGCAATCACTCATTC
>JAHDHP010000220.1:4072-7930 GCA_020631245.1 Bacteroidota bacterium
CTCATTGTTTAAATAGCCCGACGGGAATAAAAAAAGTGCAGTAACCATTAGGTTATTGCACTTTTTTTATTCCCGGCACGCCCAGCAATTGAGGGATTGGATGATTGAGTAGAGACAGGGCATACCTTGTCTGTACGGTTGAGAGAATATAGTCATGTTAAACACAATCCCACATTCCCTCAACTTATCTATCAGAAACTAAAAACTTAAAAAGGAACATCCCTCCTGCAAAGAAAATTCCACCTAATACGATAGGAGCCAGCCAACGTCCCTTAGCTAAATCTAAATCAATAAAACCCATGTAAAGGAGGCATCCAAAAATGAGCAAAAGAATACCAAAAATGAGGAGGATAGAAGCGAATATTTGAACAATTTTCATGATAATATTTTTTGAACAGTAGAGACGTTGCGTGCAACGTCTTTGTAATAAATGTGTGCAACGTCTTTGTAAAAAGACAAAGGGACAAAACAACACGTCCTACGTATTGTTTTGCCCCCAAGATAGGAAAAATTAAGGATTAGGAATTAACTATTGTCCCATCATTCCTCCTAAGTTTCTCAACAAGTTCGCATCTTTGGTACTCGCCATGATTTTTTGAATCAAACCTTGTGTCTTTCCCATTTGTGAGGTAATATTGTCGAGTTTAGCCTGTAATTTTGTTTTTGTAGCATCATCTTTTGCTTCAGCTAACTCAGCAGTAACAGCTTCTTGCTCGCCAGCAAAGTGCTGTGATACATTCATGATAGAACGAATCGCTCCCATTTTCAACCACCAAGGATCAGCAGTCATAGCCGCATTTTCAAATAAGCCTAAACCACGATCTAGGGCTTTATCATCAAAGCGAACAATATACTTAGAGTACTGCTCTAGAGCAGCCCACTTTGTAGTAGCACTACTGGCATTGTTATAAGCTCCTTCAAAAGCACTTTCTTTACCTGCATCCGCATGATCTGCAAACACCCCTAAAACACTTGGTAGTATATACTGATTGTTCTCATTTTTGTTCGCTAATTCCATTGCCTGTTTGGCATCCAAATTACTAAGCGCACCCAAAGCTGCATTCATCACACTATACGATTGATCTTTTTCGAAAGTAGTACGGAATAATTGGGTATAATCACCACTTTTGGTTTTAGCCAACTTACTAATAGCAGAAGTACGCACTCTTGATTTAGGATCATTCTTAACGATATTTTCTAAAGCCGCTAAAAAGTCACCATCTTTTTCCCAATCAGAAAATTTATAACCATTAACAGCATAACGACGAATACCCCAGAAATCACTCTTCAACGCATCCATCATAACCTCAACTACTTCAGGAGAACGCTCTTGTTTGCTGAGTACTCGTAATGCTTCCATTTTATCCAAATACTTAGGCGCACGTTTGTATTGAGCTACTAGTTCGGCAGGTGTTTTGTTTTCTTCTTTTTCACAAACCAATGCTTTATCCGCATCAAAGTTGACAAATGAAGGCTTTACATCAGCAGGAAATTCAAAAGTTTGTTTTTTCTGTGTCACCACTACTTTTTCATGCTTCATCGTGCCATCTGGCATATATACATCTACCCAAACAGGAAGACGATAAATAGGTACTTCGTCAAAATCTTGGGTTTGCTCTACTGTTACGGTCGCTACTTTTTTCGTTTCATCAAATCCATATTCAATATCCAATACAGGGTGTCCAGCTCCTAAGAACCACTGATTGAAGAACCAGTTAAGGTCTTGACCCGTCACTTTTTCCATCGCTAAACGAAGGTTGTGAATCTCTACCGATTGGTGCTTATTGTCGTGCAAGTAACGAGATAAACCATCAAAGAAAGCATCATCTCCCAACTCTAATCGAAGCATGTGTAAGATACACCCCCCTTTTGCATAAGAGTGAGAATCAAACATATCCATTGGCTTTTCGTGGTAGAAGCGAATCATATCTTTATAGCCACTTCTAGCTTCACGAAGGTAAGAACGTAATTTGTTGGCTAATTCGTGATCAGCTTCAAAATCACCATAAGCATGTTCATACCATAAATATTCACTATAAGTAGCAAAAGATTCATTCAATGGTAAGTTAGCCCATGATTCACACGTTACCAAGTCACCAAACCAGTGGTGGAATAACTCGTGGGCAACAATCGATTCAACATCAAAATCCAATAACTGACGAGTCGTATTTTGAGCAAATTCCCCAAATACAACAGCCGTTGTATTTTCCATAGCACCCGATACATAGTCGCGTACTACAATCTGCGAGTATTTGTCCCACGGATAAGGATAACGTAATTGTTCGCTAAAAAGGGTCAACATTTCAGGCGTCTTACCAAAGATAGCTTTTGCATCCTTCTCATAAGCAGGCTCCACATAATAGTTTACTTCTAAGTTTTTCCACTTATCAGGAACCATAGCAAAATCACCTACGGCCATCATAAATAAATAAGGAGCATGTGGTGTTTCTTGTTTCCAGTGATCTGTACGAGTACCATCACCATTCTTTTTAGAACTCAATAAAACACCATTCGATAAGGTAATATACTTATCTTGAACCGTCATCTTGATTTCTTGAGAGGTATTTTGGTTAGGAGAGTCAATCGTTGGGAACCAACAAGAAGAAGATTCAGGCTCTCCTTGTGTCCAAATTTGTTGAGGCTTTCCTTTTACCGACTTATCAGGGTTGATAAAATACAAGCCTTTACGACCACTAATAGCTGATCCGCCTCCTTCAGGCAATTCATCAGGCTTAGCTGTATAGTCAATAAACAAAGTATACGTCTCATCGCGAGTATATTCTCGATCTAATTTGATTTCGAGCAATAAACTGTCAACATATTCGTACTCTAAAGAAGAGTTTCCATTTTTACCTACCAATTCAACCTTATTAATATCAAATCCTTTGGCATCAAGTGTTACACGATCTGTTTTGTAATAATGAGGCTTAATGTCTATAATTGCTTTCCCATATAGGTAAGCCTTGTCCCAATCAAATTTAACATCTAAGTTAGTGTGTTGAAGATCATTATAAATGGTACGTGTCCCCTTATAGTCTAAGATGGGATCATATCCTAGATCATCAGAGTCATCATCATCTTCTTCTACAGAGGATGGGTTTTCAGGAGCCGCTTCTGTAGCAGCATCCGTTACTGTTTCAACAGCCGACTTTGTTTGGTCATTTACTACTTTTTTATTTCCTGTACAAGCAGTAATACTGCTAATAAGGAAAAGTATAGCTACTAGTTGAAGTATTTGATGTTTATGCATATTATATAGGAATTTGGTTTATTAAGGGATGCTGACTTTTTCATGTCAAAGTCATACTTTGTCTATTTAAATGCAAAATTAAAAAAGTACTATGTAATTTTTTATAAATCGTAAAAATGTCATAACAAATAAGCTATAAAGTGTGTTTTTTTACTTTTACAAGATAATTCTTGCTGATTCATAATGTATAAAAGCAAAGAAGCAAGTCGTTCAAAAGCGGCAAACATTACACAAGACTAACAAAATTCTTTAATTTTGTGCTCGATGATGAAAGAATCTACCCCTAAAGTCTACTTTGCATCTGATATACACCTCGGTGCGCCCAATCGGGAAGCTAGTCTCAAACGAGAAAAAAAGTTTGTTCGTTGGCTCAATCAGATCAAAACCGATGCAACTGCTGTTTATATAGTAGGCGACCTATTTGATTTTTGGTTTGAATATAAAACGGTAGTGCCAAGAGGTTATGTTCGACTGTTTGGTAAGTTGGCCGAATTGCGAGATAATGGTATCCCTGTCTATTTCTTGACAGGTAATCACGACCTTTGGATGTTTGGTTATTTCGAAGAAGAATTAAACATTCCCGTCTACCATCAATCCATTATCAGGGA
>JAHDHP010000221.1 GCA_020631245.1 Bacteroidota bacterium
ATTTACCTTATTTAATTAATGCTTTTAAAATAAGTTATCATTATTCCGCCTCTTTATTCTATCACCAAGTACAATCTCAAAATACAAAGCAAAAACAAGAGGATAGTTTTGTAGGTTTTGCACCTGTATACCAGCAAAAAACACCATTACAAGCAAAAGCCAATAAAGAGTTTGTTGTCCCGCAAGAATTAGAAAATATTTCTGCTCATAGCCGCTCTATACGTATTGGAGACCAAAATTATGCGGCACTAGTTCACTCTGAAGAAGAAGTAAACGAGGTGCAAAAAATATTTGAACAACAAGAAAAACATTCAGAAAGCTTTTTGCATGAGTTGGCTACTGTGGAGCAATTTAAGAAAGTAGTGAAAGGAAAAAAGTATATCCATGTAGCAGCACATGGCTTTGAAACAAAAACCGAAAGTGGACTTACAGGAATTATTTTTTCTCCTGATTCAAAAGAAGATATTCAACAAGAAGATGCTGTCCTTTATCTCCCTGATATGTATGGACTTCAACTGGATGCCGATTTAGTGGTTTTGAGTAGTTGTAAAAGTGGTATTGGTAGGCTACAAGGAGGAGAAGGAATGATGGCAATGAACCGCGGTTTCCTAGCAGCAGGCGCGCAAAATGTCGTCTACACCTTATTCAAAATATACGACCAAGCTAGTAGCGAATTTGTCAAATACTTCTTTGAGCAAATTGTCGTACATCAAAAAAATTATAAAGAGGCCTTACAAGCTTCCAAACAATATATGATTCAAAAAGAAGGATTCACGCCTAAGCATTGGGCGGGGTTTGTGTTGATTGGGCAGTAAGGCAAATTAAAAAAAATAAATCACTAACTAGACGAAGGCTATTTTTAAGCTAATTAAATTAGAAAAGCCACATACAATGAATGCAAAAGAAATAAGAAACCAAGCCGCCAGCCTGCAAGATCAATATAAGTATGAGCAATCAACCAAATTGTATCAACAAGCTTATATGCTATATGAACAAAGTGAAGATTGGGAACAAGCTGCTGATTGCCTGATACAACAAGTATATAATAAATTGCAGGAAAGTGTAGTACTTGAAAAAAGGATGGAGAAGGAATTAGAACATCAAATTCAAGGCAATCAAGCATTTGTTCTTCAAAAGCTGGGGAAGGAGCATCTTTTTAGTGAGTATATACAGCTACAATTTGCTCAATTTTATTTGGCGATAGGAGAATGGGAGCGTGCAGAAAAGATGGCTAAACAATTGTTAGAAAAATTATTACCCATTCTCCAACATGGTCATGCATATATTAAAGAGATTTACCTGTTAATTGTACATTGTCATATACATAATCCAGACAAGGAAAAACAACTAGAGTGTTTGCAAGAAACCTTAGAGTTATTTTTAAGTAAAGAGCCTTTGTATCGAAAAGAAGTGGTACTTGTTTATCAAAAAATAGCAAGCTATTATATTTATATAGATAGTGCTAAGGCTTTAACTTTTTTAAAGCAAGCGGTAGCAATAGTCCAACAATTAGAGACAGAAGATAAGTTGGTTATGCGGGGTTTGTATAGCAGTTTAGGGATTATTCATTACGAACGACGAGATCTTGAAAAAGCTTTGCTTTATTTTCAAAAAGCCCTCGGTATTGCTATAGAACAAGATATTAATTCATCTTCAATTATTAAACTTTATGCAAATATAGGAAATTGTTTCAATATAAAATGCTTACATGATCAAGCTAAATGGTATTGTGAAAAAGCAATAGAACGTGCCCATCAATTATATGATAATCAATGGTTTGGATTAGTTATTCTTTATGGAAATTATGGGTTATTATTAAACAGACTAGACTCTTTTCAAGAAGCCCTCAATGCCTTTCATACAGGATTGCAAATTTATGAAGGCTTGGAGCGTAAAAACCCAATTTGGCAGGATTACCTTTACTTCGGTATAGAGGAAACCTATCGTCTAAAAGGAGATTATCAAGAATCAATAAACTTTCTAGAAAAAATAATCAATGGAACTGTTTTTAACTCTAAACGTGATTTAAAGAAAAATATCAATGTCTTGATGAATATGGGGCTTAATTACTCTATCCTAAAAGCCTATGAACAATCCTTGGACTATTTACAGCAAGCCTTACAAATGGATGAGGGAGGTTTTGAAGAGAGTAGCAAGTATATAAATCCCAATATTGATGAAGTACAGCAGATTGTTTTAATCACTAAGGCTCTTGGCATTAAAGGAAACGTATTGGCTGAAATAATGATGGATAATACAAATTGGTGTTATAAGGATGTACAAATGTCCCTTTTTTGTGTACAATCCGCAGAAAAATTACTTCAAAAAATATATGATTCCTTAAGTTTGGAAGAATCCAAAACAAATTTAGGAGAAATACAAAATAGGACACAGGATTTTGTCATTAGTAAGTTAATAACTGCGTTACCTTTCATTCAAAAAGACCCAGTAGCATTTGAAAAGGCAACAACATCCATTATGCAACTCAATGCTGCGTATACCAATCCTCACACTTTCCCTTATATTATGAACGAAACACAATGCAAAGAACAAGCCTTTGCCTATAGTGAGCAATTTAAGGCAAGAGTGCTATTAGAAAACTTACGAGTTAATCAAGCTATTTTAAATGCCAATTTACCAGCACATATCATTGATCAGGAGGCTCGTTTGAAGAAAGAAATGATAGAACTACATAAACAGGTTAGGCAAGCAGAGACTAAACTCACAACTGTTACAAAAGAAGAGCAAGAAAAATATATTCAACAAATAGTAGAATTACAATCACAGCAGTTGGCTAAACATGAGGAATATGAACATGTAAAAAAACAATTGGCTGAATTTCACCCTGTATATTCCCAAAATGAGGAAGCTGAAAAAATAGTCAGTATTGCAGAATTCCAGCAGCTATTATTACCTCACCAATTACTCCTCAGTTATTTTGTACTAGAGCAAGAAGGCGTTATCATTTTTAGTATTCAAAAACATTGTTTTGATATTCATAAAGTCAGCATGCATCAAAATATGGGAAAATTAGTCAAAAAACTACTCAAATCAATCAACCAACTTCGCTACACCAAGTTTGTAAAGTTGGCGAGAGACTTATACCAGTTCTTACTAGCTCCAGTTCTGGACAGCCAAGCAATAGAAAAGATTCAAGAACTAATCATCATTCCTCACCAGGAGCTAAGTTATATCCCATTCGAATGTCTATTAAATGCAGATATTGCGCCTAACGAAGAAAGCAATTACTCCAAATTACCCTACCTTATTCAATCCTATCAAATCAACTACCATTATTCAGCCTCTTTATTTTACCGCCAATTACAGTTACAAAAAGATAAAGAATACCAAGAAGATTCCTTCATAGGATTTGCTCCTGTATATAGTCAACAAGCTCCTTCACAAGCTACAGGCGAATCCGAAACCTATACGCCGCAAGAGCTAGAAGCCATTACAACCAGTAGTCGATCAGTGCGTATTGGAAATCAAGAATATGATGCACTCATTCACTCCGAAAAAGAGATAACAGAAGTAGAACAATTATTTACAAATAAAAACAAAACTGCTCAAAGTTTCTTACACGAAAATGCTACGGTAGAACAGTTTAAGAAAAGTGTAGCAAACAAAAAATATATTCACATTGCTGCACATGGATTCGAAACTAAATCCGAAAATGGATTAACAGGTATTATCTTCTCACCTGAATCACAAGATGAAACACCTGAAGACGCCGTTTTATACCTGCCCGATATGTACACCTTACAACTCCATGCAGAGTTAGTCGTTTTGAGTAGTTGTAAAAGTGGTATTGGTAGGCTACAAGGAGGAGAAGGAATGATGGCAATGAACCGCGGTTTCCTAGCAGCAGGCGCGCAAAATGTCGTCTACACCTTATTCAAAATTTACGACCAAGCTAGTAGCGAATTTGTCAAATTCTTTTTTGAGCAAATTATAGTACATCAAAACAGTTATAAAGAGGCTTTGCAAGTTACCAAAAAATACATGATCGAAAAGGAAGAATTTACGCCCAAGCATTGGGCGGGGTTTGTACTCATTGGGCAGTGAAAATATAGGAAATATAATAGACAGGTATTATAGTGTTTTTCATGTTTTAACTATTACCAAATTAATTATAAATTTACTATTTTTAGGTCTCTTTACTAAATAATAAGTACCATTATATTTCTTCTGCCGTAACTCTAGTATTTCATCACCCAACAAGTCCGTTTTTTAACATTCATTCGTACAAATACCTAATCTTTCATTGTCTTTGGGCGTGCCCTTCCGCAAGGTTTCGGGAATGCAAGGATTGATAAAAACAACGCGTAACGCTAACACAATCCCGCATTCCCTCAATCCCTTGCTACAGGTCGGGCTATCCGTTTGTAGTTGCTTTACACCCACCTGTTCAGCATAGTCCTAGCAGTGTCTTCCGCTGTCAGCCCTGCTAGTCCTTGCTTCACAACGTGGCTGTTTCACCAAGCTACCACTACTATCCCTCACGCAGTCACACAACTATAAAGTTATGAACACCATTGATGTCAATAATATAGCACAGGAGCTAGAAAATAATTACGATTTTCTAGCTGCAATAACAGAATATGAGAAATTAGTAAACTACTATACCGCCCTAGAAAAGTGGGAAGAAGCAACCACTTATCATGTTAATATAGTTCGTTGTTATGCACAAATGCAATTTTTTAAAGCAGAACAAGTACCTAATAACGCAGCAAATTTTATAGAACATACTATTCTATTAGCAAAAGAAAAACTAGGTCAAACTCATTTTCAAACATTAAAAGCGCAGTTATATCAAGCACTTTGGTACAGAAATAATAAGGAAGAAACTAAAGGAATTGAATTGGCAGAAAACCTGTTAGTGTTTTATCAAGAAAAAGAAGAAGACGATATTGACCATATTGCCGAAATACATTTTTATTTACTAAAGTTGATCTCAAAATATGAGGATAGTGAAAAAAATATAGAAGTTTTAACCAACGCACAAACGTTCTTTGAAAAACATCAGCCGCGCTTTCTTAAATACCTAATCGCTTGTTTTAATGAGTGGGGACACTTTACACTTGCTAATAATCCGCTTAAAGCCATCAAGTATTTATCAAAAGCTAACGAATGGCTAGATGATAAAATACCTGAAGGATTTGAAGAGCAAGTAGCAGAAAGATATTTGTATTTAGGCATTACTTATTTCAACTTAAAAGAACTAGACTTTGCAATTACCTATTTTAGGAGATCGTTACATATTGCCCTAAATCATTTTAAGAGTTATAGAAACATCCCTTATCTGTATATGAATATTGGTAATTGTTGGCTCAGTAAAATGGAAGGAGAACAGGCACTATATCATTATCAAGAGGCAGAAAAAGCAGGTAAAAAACAGTTTGGTGAAAAAAATATGTTTTTTGGGTATTTATATAGTAAATGGGCTGAATATTATAATTTTCTTCGATTGTATACGCCCGAAGGAGTTCAAAAACAAATTGAGTTGAATCGAAAGGCAATTGATATTTATATTTTAAATAATGATCCCTGGAGTGAATGGGCAATTACGGGTTTAGCTATTTTGTATGCAAATATAAATCAATATGATCGGGCAATCGAAATCTATCATCAAGCAGCTAGAGAGGGAGAAAAATATAAAAAACACCCGAAGCGATATGAGAGCGTAAGTTTGTCTAGGCATATTCATTTAGCATTCTGTTATCAAAAAATCAATCAATTTGACGAAGCACTCAAAGAAGTGCAAAAAGCATTACAAATGTGTCAAAATAATGAAGAGGACATACATGAGTTACAGTTATTAAATAATAATGGAGGAAAAAAATATATTTTTAACTGTGTTTTTGCTTTAAAGCTGAAAGCTAATATTTTAAGTACTCAATATCTAGAGGATACTTCGTATTTAGAACGCCTACAAGCTGCCATATTTTCTAGCCAAGTAGCTATTCAATTTATTTCACAAATACGGAAGCAGTATGGTTTAGAAGATACAAAATTTAATGTAGGGCTTTTTGAAGAAAGTAAAGATTTATACTATTATACCATCACTTACATTTGGCAAGCACTAGCAATATGCGAAGAAAATCCTGATCTCTTTAGGAAAACTGTAGACGAAATTTTCCAACTCAATAAAGATCAGTTTCCGCCCTCAGAATTTAACTACCTCTATACCAAAGAACAATTATTAGAATATGCCTTCTATTGTACAGAACAAGAAAAAGGTATTGTCTTATTAGAGCAACTACAGAAAAATAAGAAAGATCAAAACGATCTCCTACCAAAGGAACTCCAAGACACAAAAAGAGAGTTAGAAGCAGATCTACAATTTACTTTAAATCGCATTAAGAAGTTGGAAGTCAAACTATTAAATGCAGTTGATGATACGCAAAAAAAAATCATTCAATCTAAAATACTCAATTTACAAGCAGCAGAAGTGGCCACAACAGAACAGTATCACCAACTTCAACAACAACTAGAAGTAGATTATCTAAATGAAAAAATACCTAAAATAACTAGTCAAACAATTACTACTATTCAAACTCAATTAGAGATAGGGCAAACTTTAATTAGTTACTATATTTGTAGCGAGTATAAAACAGGATTTGGATGGGTATTAACGAAGGATAATTACGAACTTGTTTTATTATCCCAAGACGATTTTGAAATAGATCATTTAGTCAAACAACTCCTAAAAAGTATCAACCAATTTAGATATGCAAAGTACATAAAAACAGCCTATCAATTGTATGAACAACTTTTAGTACCCATTCTCCCACATTTAGAAGCAAATAAAACCAATGACCTAATCATTATTCCACATGGAAGCCTCAGCCAATTACCCTTTGAGTCATTACTCACTGCCGATGTATCAGCATCACCAAGCAATGGCTATGCCGAGTTACCTTATCTTATTCATCAATACAATATCAGTTACCATTTATCCGCTTCTTTATTTCATTATACCAAAACCAATCAAAAAAATAAAACCCATCTGGAAGAAAGTTTTGTCGGATTTGCACCCGTATATCTCGACCAGCAAAGTACCAATACAACAAATGACAAACAACAAGACTTTGTCTCCCCACAAGTGCTAGAAGCAGTCGGAATAGCTAGTCGCTCCCTTCGTATTGGAGAACAAAATTATGAAGCACTCATCTATTCAGAAGAAGAGGTGAAAAATGTACAAGCGCTCTTCGAAGACGAAGCAGAAGAAGTGACCGTTTATTTACACGAACAAGCTACCAAAGATAATTTCGAACAAGTAGTACAAGACAAAAAATATATTCACATTGCAGCACATGGCTTCGAAACCAAAACGACTACCGATCTCGCAGGTATTGTCTTTTCGCCTCAAGAAACCGATCAAGAACAAGATGATGCCATCCTTTATTTACAAGATATGTCGCAACTTCAGCTTACAGCCGACTTAGTAGTACTAAGTAGTTGTAAGAGCGGTATTGGAAAACTAAAAGGAGGAGAAGGAATGATGGCCATGAATCGCGGTTTCTTAGCCGCAGGAGCCAATAATGTCATCTATACTTTATTCAAAATATACGATCAATCCAGTAGTGAGTTAATCAAATACTTTTTTGAGCAAGTCATCCAGCATCAAAAAAGATATAGTGACGCATTACGCATCGCCAAACAACAACTCATCAAACAAAAGCAGTACAGTCCTAAGCATTGGGCGGGTTTTGTGTTGATTGGACAGTAATTGAGGGAATGAGGGAATGAAGGATTGAGTGAATAAGCGTTACGCTACATTCACTCATTCACTCAATCACTCATCCACTCATTGTAAAGCGCAAGGGATAGAGGCGGTAGCTTGGCGAAGTAGAAACATAGAGAGGCTTCGCCTAGCAGGGCTGACGGAGGAAGACACTGCTAGGCGATTTAG
>JAHDHP010000222.1 GCA_020631245.1 Bacteroidota bacterium
CAATCAAAATAGAAAAGACACGGTAAACGCTTCACGTGTGACGATGGAACGATTGACGTTCCATCGTTCAAACGTGAAGCGTTCCACCTTTACATCCCCTCCACCACATTTCTAGCTGCCTCCGCAGCCAGATGCACCGATACCCAATCATCACCACTTGTATAAGCCCCACCCGCAAAATAAACCCTATTCGCCACCGCCTCCCCAAGCGTCCGCACCCGTCGCCAACTTTCATGATCCGTCAAATACGCCCCCCTAATAAAAGGCTCCTCCTCCCAATTTTGCACCAGATGCTTCACATAACTGCGACTAGCTGCCTGCTCAAAAATAGCATCCAACTCCTGCAACATAAAATTCCGCAACTCCTCTCCAGAACGCGCCAAATACGCCTCCGCAGGTTTCCCCACCACAAATAAACCCAAAATATGCATCGTTGTATCCTGCCCATAAGCCGCATCATAATACAACTTCTGCCCATCCGTTGCAGGCTGAATATTAAAACCCGTTTGAGTCGGGTAAAACCGTTCCGAAAATGCAATAAACGCCTTAAAACCTGGCCAAACCGTCGCCTCTTCAATCGCCTTCAATTTACTAGCTGGCAAACTAGGGCTAAAAGAAATCGCCCCCTCCTGAAGCATTTTAAGCGGAACCGTCACAATCACCCGATCAGCCACAAACACCCCCTTATCTGTTTCAACCCGCACCCGCTCTCCCGAATAATCAATTGCCTCCACAACTGTATGATACAGCATCTGTTCCCTGATCGAAGGCAAGATATACTCCTCAAAAAACTGCAACCAAGAATAATTCACAAACTTAATATCCGAATCATCCAATTTACCAACCGTCAGTTTCCCATTATTCCAATAACCATACGTATCCTGCTGCTTGTTGTAACTAATGGTCTTAACACTAGCTGTAACCGATACATCATTTACCATCTCCCGAAAAACACCCGTATCCGCATGAAGCCACTCCGCCCCTAATGGCAACGGAAAATCAGCAAAATCGGTATTCACCTTCATCCGCCCCCCATATATCGAAGCCGCCTCCAATACCACCACCTCAATTCCTCGCTGCGTCAACAAATAAGCCGCCGACAAACCAGCCGCTCCCGCCCCCACCACAATCACCTTTTCAATCACTTCATCCGTAGGCACCACTTCTTCTCCACAAGCACTAAAAGTTGCTTGAACGGGCATTCCTATTCCTAAAATACCACACATTTTTAAAAAATCCTGTCTAGTCATTACTTACAGTTTAGATGTCAGTAAAAGTGTAGCAAATGTAAACAATTTAAGGAAAACGCCACCCATTCACTCACTGTCTCCGCGCAAAGGATAGAGGCGGAAGATTGGAGAACTAGAAATATAATGAGGCTTTTGCTGGTAGGGCTGACGAAGGAAGACACTACCAGCAAATATAGCCGAATATATTTTCTAGGAGCCAACTATTAGCCGAAAGCCTGACCCTGCTCATCACTTGCTACGACGATAGGAGTAGGGAGTGGTGAGCGGGGATGCGCCCAAATGAGACATTAGGAGAATAGTCCATAAATATATTATCTCTCTTTTCTTATTTCCAACTAAAATTATGTTATGTTTGAAAACTGGTTGAAAATAGTTCATATCTATGTTAAAGTTGGAAAAGATAAAGGCGATATATAAAAATACCACCTCTAGCAGCGGATATTATATCGAATTTTTGGATGGCAGGAAAATACATCTTACCAAAAGAAGAACGATTATCGCTTTATTAATTTTGATTGAATATGGTGAAGGAAGTGAGGCGGACATTGCTAAAGGAAATACTAAAATACCTCTTGTTAAGTCTGTATTGGGTGACAAGTTAGCTACGGGAATAATTTTGGATTATTATGGAGATGCGAATAAGCCTTATAGTGAATTGTGGAATGAAGAAGGATTTACATTTATTGATAATTTAAAAGGAAGAAAAAGAGGTTTAAGTCAAGTGTACACATTGAAGAAAAGTGACCATCATAGATTGTTTGAGGTTGTAAAAAAAGCGCGTAGGAAATCGCCAAGTAAAGCAGACAAAGTAAGCATACGAAAAAGACAAGGCAGCAAATGTAATTTTTGTGGATCAGCTATTTATCCCAAACGGTTAATTTTTTTAAAAATGTTTGCTAAAGATAGGCGGCGAGAGGTATTTGATCACAGACATCCCGTAGAAAAAGGAGGAGATAGTAGCATTGATAATTTTCAGGCTCTTTGTTTTTACTGTAATAAGTGCAAATGGCAAATATGCAATATATGTGATTTGAATAACTGTGATCCTAGTTGTGTATTGAGAAATCCAGAAACTAGTAAAATCATTGCTCCAACAAAGGAAAATATAGCCGATGTACTAGCCGATAGAAGTATTTTTAAGAAGTGAGGTATTGGGAGTAATATAATTTACAAAGTCCTTTCCAATAGATTGGATGACAGGCGGGCAGACCGAGTTGGCGAGTTGCTTAATGGCATTTGTCCTTGATACACTAGAAAAGGAAAAGTCGTCTTCATAGCCCATTAACCGTTTCATTTCTAAAAGAGAAAGATGTCGTCGTTCTTTTGAGTACACAGGAATCATAGCACCTCCTCCACTAACACTCACTGCAAAGGTTGGTAATGGTTTCGAAATAGATAATGCTCTAATTCCACTTGAACGAATTTGGAAGACACAATTATTAAGATCAATATCATGATCTATCCGTTCTAGTTTTTTTCTAGTTTTCGGCAGTGTAAAAGGCACCTCACTAGGTAATATTTTGCCCGTGTATAAATCTATATAAGTTTGCCATTTTTCGGAGATGGGAATGGAATTATCTCCTTCTACAATGATGCTACTAAATGGTATTTTGGAAGTCCTCTTTTTAGTGAATTGAAATCCAAATGAATTAATGTCAGCACGAATAGCAACGATGTATAGCCTTTTTCGTGCTTGGGCTATTCCAAAGTTCGAACTATCGAGTATTTCATAATAGACATTATAACCAATATGCGTTAGTTGATCGAAAACAACTTTAAAAGTTGCTCCCTTATTTAATCTCAAAAGGTTACTTACATTCTCAAGAAAAATTACTTGGGGTTGAATATGTTTAGCTAGATCAATAATCTTGAAAAAGACATTGCTTCGATTATCTTCAAACCCGTTTCTTTTGCCTGCAATAGAAAATGGTTGACAGGGAAAACCCGCACACATAACATCTACATAAGGGAAGGTATTGTTGTTGATGTCATGAATATCATAACTATCATAGCTATTTTTGTGATTTGCCAGATAGGTTTTCTCACATTGTAGGTCAATGTCTGCCGAAAAAATACAGGTGCCTCCAACTTGTTCTAAACCAATTCTAAACCCTCCAATCCCTGCACATAAATCGGCAAATGTAAACATAGAATAACTTGATTGAATTGAAAAAAATGAATGGTATGGAGTATTCCGCACCTCTACAAAAGTATAGTAAAAAATGGTCGCATCCAAGAATAATCAATAAAGGCATTGTCTCTACAAAGATACTCCTTCGTCGCACCTCGCACATTTTTACTCAAATTTCAAAAACCGCACAATATCAATATGCAAAGCTTTGCGCGCCTGAAACCAAGCGATAAACAATACCAAACTGAGTACAGTAATGGAGGCGATGAGATAGGGGACAAGGGGCATTTGGATGTGGTAGGCAAAGCCACCTAACCACCAACTACAAAAGTAATAGGCGATAGGAAAGGAGAGGAATAAGGCGATGAGGCTAATAATCACAAACTCTTTTAACAACGTGTGGAGGAGTTCGTAATCGCTTGCGCCAATAGCTTTGCGAATGGCGATTTCTTGATAGCGTTGTCGAATGGTGTGAATGGCAATGGCTACAAGACCAAGCAACGAGAGAACGATCATGATAATTGAGAGGGCTAATATCATGATGTGTAACCGTTCATGACGCTCAAATAGCTTGGCATAATCTTCTTCCATAAAGCGGTGATAAAAAGGAACACCAATTTCTATTTCTTGTGTCCAAAATGCTTTAATTTCTTTAACTTTATTAGCAATGTCGCCCCCTGTTAGTTTGAGAAAGATCACCGCTGCTTCTTTATTCGAAATGGCAAAAACCGTGGGCTGAATTTTGTGTTCGAATCCATGTTTATAGAAATCGGGAACAACGCCAACAATGATGCGTGTGCCGCCCCAAAGTTCAATGGTTTGCCCTACGGGATCTTTCATATCGAATTTATCCACTAGGGTTTGATTGACAATGACATCGGAATAGCATTCGTCGTAAAGGGTGTCTGCTAGTACGAAATTACGGCCGTATTTGATCGGAATATCTAGTATTGGAAAGAAGTGTTGATCAACAAAATGAATATCTGAGTCTAGCTTTTTTTCTCCATAATGAGTATGTGAAATGCTCGAATGTCCTAAACCTGTACCAGGAGCCCAACGAATACTGGATGTTTCAGTGATGTAGTCTTTCTCTTTAAAGAATTGTTTGTATTTGTTTCGTTTGCTTTCTACTTGTTCTAAATCGGTTACAGGAATCATCATTAATTGATCTTTGGTAAAACCTGTATCTTTGGTGTACATGTAATTGAGTTGGGCGCGAATAACCAAAGCACTGATGATAAAAACAGAGGAAAGGGTAAACTGAAATAAGATATTTCCTTTTTGTAGTAGATGCCCTCGTTTGCTACGTACAAACTTTCCTTTTAATACTTCCATCGGTTTGAAATTGGAGAGATAGATAGCAGGAAGGAAGCCAGCTACTAATAGCAAAAGAATCAACATAGTCATAACAATGGGTAATTGTTCAAATATTTCCCATACCGATAATCGGGTCTCCCATAGCTTAACGAAGTGGGGGAGAATCAATTCTGTTAAAGAAAGGGCAATACACAAGGCGATTAAACAGATAATACTGACTTCTAGCAAGAATTGTACAATGATGGCGCGCTTACTTCCTCCTAGTGTTTTACGTACTGCGACCTCTTTGGCGCGCAAACTGGCATTGGCAATGCTCAGATTAATAAAGTTGATGGCAGAAATACAAAGAATAATAATGGATAAAATGGATAAAATTAAAACGACATTGAAGTTGCGATTTTCATTGCAATAGAGATAGACTTCTTCTAGGGGACGTAATTCGAAACTGAACGAAAATAACTCGGCAAAACGTTCCATTGTTTTCTCCATAACTGCTGATCCAACAGATACATGATGTTGTTTGAGACAGGCAGCTAACTGCACTGGGTCAGTCTCTTTGGCTATGTGTAAATAGGCTCTATAATTGAAGTTGCCCCAATTGGTATCAGCCGGTTCTACCATTGGAATTAAAATGTCATACTTTATGTGGCTTGGAGAATCATGCCGATTAAATACCCCCGAAATAACGTGTTCTTTTTGGTTACTCAAAATCACTTTTTTACCAATTGGATTTTGCTGTCCAAATAAAGAATCTGCGATCATCGTTGAAATGACTAGTTGAGTGGTATCTGTCAAAGCTGTTGTAGGGTCTCCATATTTCATTGGAAAGGGGAAGAAGGAGAAAAAATTAGGGGTAACTTTTACACCATGTCCATATACTGTTTCTTTATCATTAGCTATTAAGTTGAAACCATGATGGCGCATGAGCATGTAATCTAAAACAGCATTTTCATATTTTGCAAAGTGTTTGATTAAGATAGCTGGACAGGCAGGATAGGTGGTACGCGATTCCATGTGTGCTAAAAAAATGTGAATATCCTTTTTATTCGGGTTCCAATTGTCGTGCTTTATTTCGCGGCTTACAAAGAGCATGGTGATCAAAAAACAGGTCATACCAGCGGTTAGTCCAATGAGGTTAATCAATGGGTACATGGGCCGTTTGAGGCTGTTGCGGAGGAATATTTTAAGCCAGTTTTTTATCAAAATTTGCTATTATATCTAGGTACTTAATATAAGTTTTGCCTTACAAAAAAGGTGATCCCTGCCCCTTTTTTCTATTTATCAATAATTCTTATTTCTCGTTTATTCTTACGCTCTGCCATAATCTGCCCATCCTTCACTTCAATAATTCGAGTAGCAAAACCAGCGTCATAATTCGAATGCGTTACCATGATAATCGTACTCCCTTGTCGGTGTAAATCCGCCAATAACTCCATTACCTCATTCCCATTTTTGCTATCCAAATTTCCTGTTGGTTCATCTGCCAAAATCAATTGAGGTTCTGTTACCAGCGCACGAGCAACAGCCACTCGCTGCTGCTGTCCGCCAGACAATTGTTGTGGGAAGTGTTTCTTACGATGCTCAATATCTAAGTCTTTCAATAATTGGTTGACTTTAGATACCCGTTTTTTCTTGCCTACTTTATTGTAAATTAATGGCAGTTCAATATTTTCAAAAACAGTTAGTTCATCAATGAGATTAAAATTTTGAAAAATAAAGCCAATCTGTTTTTTGCGAATAGTGCCGCGTGTCTTTTCATCCAAATCATTCATCTGCTGCTCGTTAAAGTAGTAATCTCCTTTGTCAAATGTATCCAGTAAGCCAATGATGTGGAGGAGGGTAGACTTACCACATCCCGAAGGACCCATGATTGCTACAAATTCACCCACTCGTACTTGGAAATTGAACTGATTTAAAGCAATTGTTTCAATGCCTGTACTGCGATATATTTTTGATAAATTTTGAATATCAATCATAAGCGTTATCGTTGAAATCTATACGTTAACTTCATTAAAAAGGTATTCGGTATCTTTTGTTGGAAAACTTGTTGGTTTAAACTGCTTAATACTCCCTCTTTTGGATCACCCATTCCACCTGCTCCTTGCGACCATACCAAGAAAAACTCAGAACCTGGAATATACTCCCATCTTAACACTAAGTTAGAGCGATACTGTACAAAAGCAAAATCTGGATTACCAATTGTAAAGCTTTCTCCTTTCGAATCATCCGATAAAATCGTATAACTGTCCTCCGCTTCATCAAAAGTCATATCATCTGCCTCAATCATGGTTACTCGCTCTGCAAGAGAGTTAGCTCCTGGATTAGTAATATACTTAAAGTCTGCATAACGTCCAGTAGATACAAATGGTTGTCCGTAATACTGTAAGCTAAGGTTCGGGTTGATGGTATAGTTTAAGCGTAAAGCAACACCGAGTGTTTTTTGATTAATGGTAGCAGCGATATATTTTGTCGCTCCTTCATTTTCTACCTGTGTTACATATTGTTGTTTGTTGGTCAAGTTAGTAAAATTACTTTGCAAAGATAAGCTCAAGGTATTAAGCGGTTGATAATTCAGATTTAATTCTGCATACAATACATCCAATGCTTTTTCTTGTGTTATATCTCCTGCAAGGACACCTGAAACATTTAATTTCTTACGGGTATCTGTTCGAGCAAATACATAACCTTCTGCTCTTGATGGCATTCTCAATCGTGGGCCACCTCGTAATTCGGTAGTCATCGAAGTATAAGGCATAATCGTTGTTCCTGTACTAAATACCCAGTTATTTTTAAACACATAATCCGAGTTAATACTTGTCATCACTTGATTCAATGTCCCTGCAAAATCAGTCGCTACCCAATGCTTATAATTGACACCCACATACTGAAAAATAGAAACCGGCTTTAATGTTTGATAACCCACCCATGTATAATGGCGAATCTCATCTGATAAACGTTGAAAACCGAGGTCGTTGATTTCCAGTTCTGGCGAACGGAAGGTAGCACCTGTTTCAAAGTTAAATTTTCCGCTTCCTTGTTTTCCCAAACGAATCGTACCACCACTACCTGTCAAGCTCGTTTTATTCGTATCTAGTGCTAAGTGTTCTGCCCCTTCTCGGTGAAACAAATGTCCTATGGATTGTTGTGTGCGAGTAATCGCCTCTT
>JAHDHP010000223.1 GCA_020631245.1 Bacteroidota bacterium
AACGCTTCTTTCTTACCCACTCACCGTAACCTTCAGAAACCAATACTTGCTCTCTGACAGTTTCGTAACGTGGAGGAACTTCACGCATTCTTGTAGATGCTTCTTTCACTAACATTTGTTCAGTAACTGTTTCATATTCTGCTGGAATAGGAATCAATTTAGTAGAAGCTTCTTTTACTAATACCTGCTCAGTAGCTGTAGTATATTCCGCAGGGCGTGTAATTTTCTTTACACCTTCTTCTTTAACTAAAACCTGTGTTTCAACAGTTTCGTAGCGATCTGGAACTTTACATTTTGCATAGCATTTTCCAAAATCATTAGGTTGTGGTGGCAAATCGTCAAATGCAGCACCACTTTGAGCGAAAGTCGCTTGATAAGAGAACATCACGATAGCTAGAGCTATCAGCGACTTGTAGATACTCGTTTTTTTCATAAATCCAAATTTTTTAGATTAGTAATTGAGTTATTAAGTCTTATTATTATGTTTGTTAAACGATATTAAATACACATTAATCAATGTGGCTGCAAAAGTACGGAAGTTGTTTTATATTTCCGTATTTCTAGCCTTATAAATAATATAGTACTTTTGTCATAAAATGAACGCCCACAAAATAAAGGCTTGGAGAACAGAATAGGTAATTTTATGAGTAGAAATTCCTCTGAAAATGGAAGAATTAGAATGCAAATATAAGATAAATAATTTTTTTGCCTTAATTCGACAGAGATTTTCCTTGCCTTTTTATAATAAATTATAATACGTGAAAATAAGTGATTGGTGGGTGTTTTTTATGTGTCTTTTTTTTGAAAATAAAAATATTTGATTATGAGGGTTTTAAATGTGTTTGTTTTGTATATGTGTGTGTTTTTTTTAAGTGCGTGTAGTCAGGTGCAACAACCTGAATTTAAAAAAATACAGGGAATTAAAGTTGGTGGAATTGCAAATAACCATGCAAAAGTAAATGCAGAGGCAGTTTTCAATAATCCGAACGCTTTTGGACTAACGGTTACAAAGACCGATTTGGACGTACTTTTGGAAAAACAAAAGGTTGGAAACGTTATTCAAGAGAAAGAAATTAATGTACCTGCATCTAGCGATTTTGTCATACCTGTTTCTGCCAACCTTGATTTGGGGGCTTTAAATCAGGATTTGTTGAATTCAGTATTATCTGTTTTTACCAATAAAAAACTGAATATGACCTTTGACGGTACTGTTACTGTTAAGGCCGTAGGCATAGAAGTGGGGGTTCCTGTGAGCTTTACACAAGAGTTAGAAGCTGCTGAATTGTTAAAACAAAGTGGTATTCAATTACCAAATATAAAATGGCCTCGTAAATAGGTACTTAATTAAAGTAAATTCTGACAATAAAACAACACTATATTACTTTGTTAACTTGCATCAAAAGAAAAAAAATAGTAAACTTATTTTTTGTATATGCACCTCTATTAATCTTGAGTGTTCTATATGTTTGTTTTTTATAATGTGTTCTTCGAAGTTCACATTAACACTAACCCATGTATTTATCAGAGTTTATTAATTTGGTTCATTCTTTATCAGAAGATGAACTTGTGAGTTGTTATTTGACTACTAAAAATGATTTCTTAAAAAGTATTTTAGAATTAGTACAACAAAGTGCTTCTGAAAAACAATTAGTTAATTTTATTGAAAGCAATCAAATTAGCCTACAAGAAATTAAACAATTCCAAGAAATAATACTTGATCAAGTTAGTCAGTCAGTCAATTCTCCTTATGTGCAAGTTGTCAGTACCTTGCGCAAATGTAATTGGCTGTTTCATCATCAGCAATTCTCCCTGTGTAAAACATATTTAGAAGTAGTAAAAAAACAAGCATTACAGTACGACTACTTCGAAATCTTAGTGACAATAACAGCCATTGAAATTAATCTAAAAAAAAGAGGTATCCCTATTAGTAGCTCTTTTCCCAATGCAGATGCTGTTAAGTATAATCGATTGGCAATCAATTACCGCCGTTATATCGCTTTCCAGTATAAACTAGAAGAACAGCGAACTTTAGTAGATAGCTATACTGTTCGTCGTTTATCTGTAATGTTACAACACGAACTATTAAGCGACATTTCCCAAGCACATTCTACAAGTGCACAAATTTTATTCTACGAAACTAAAGGAAAATTACATTATCTCTTAGAAAATTATGAAGCAGCCTATGAGGCGGTCAAAAAAATGCTACAATTATACGAAGACAATAGCCACCTATTAGCTATTCCCGCCCATTTAAGTAAATATATAAGTGTAGTTGGTAATTATTTTGGTCATGCGCGAATTGTAGGTGTAGAAGAAGAGGATCGTTTAGCGCAACTACGAAAATTACAAGAATTAACTTTTGCTCACCAACATAAACAAGGACAAAAAGGACAACTAGCACTCAATATCTTTGTTGTTAGCTTCCTCGAAGAAATTCAAGCTTATTTAAATGAAGGAGATTATGAAAAGATAATTCAACTGATTCCTGAAATTGAAGAAGGTTTTAGTGATCAAACTTTATGGAGCTATAAGTGTGTCGCCTATCGTTATTTTGCTTATGCCCATTTTTTAACAGGAGATTATAGAGCCTCCTTACACTGGATTGATCTGCTACTAGAAAAATACGCTCAAATTGTAGAGGCAGACGTGAAAGCCATTATGTTACAAGTCAAACTCATTATCTATTTCGAAGATGAAAGATGGACTGATTTAGGGGCACTAATTAAAGAAACCGAAGCCTTTCACAAAAAACATAAACGTAGATCCAGATTTGAACAATTGTTTATCAATTTTATGCAGGCACTACACGCTCAAAAGAAAACACCTGAAGTTATATATAAAGAGTATTTAAGCCTGTTTCAGGCTATTGACAAAGAGCCTGAAATAAAACATCGAGAAGAATATTTTGATATAGAGACTTGGATTCAAGAAAAATTAGCAATACTAGCACTCTATTAGTATCATGCCTAGAAAAATACACATAACTATTTGATTTATTGGAATTTAATACTTAATTTTGAATTTAGTCAAGCTTTAACTGTTATACCTTTCCGAAATTCCGCTGAAATTTTAACTTAATTCTTTTTAGGTTTATTGATCGTAAACGAATTATTTCCAATAAACCTCCTATAACTAACCTAATTTCTGACTTAATTTTCGAATTCTCTATAGAGGGTTGCTTCGTAGCGCGCCCCTCGAACACTGAGAAACCCATATTGCCTTTTACTAAGAAACAGGCCTAAGTCATGAAAACAAAGAAAAACTCCCCGTCCCCTAAGAAACCACCTCCTAAAGGCAAAAAGAAAGCCCCTAAAGGATTATTTGGTAAACGAAACCAAAAAAAATGGTGGTTTGAATCCGACATTGTTGATCCAGGATCAATCTAAAAAATTAAAAAGTCAGTTAGACATACATTTGCTATGCTCGAATTAATTATTTTTGTAAAGAATAAATTTATTTGAGTTAACTAACTGTGCTATGCTATTACGTTTTCCAGACCAATTTATCTGGGGTACCTCGACTGCTGCTGCTCAAATCGAAACACCTTTCGAACATGAGTGGAAAGGAGTAAAGTCAAGAGATGGCTATGTCTTTAACCGAACTTGTGACCACGAGTTGCGGCGTGACGAAGATATAGAATACATCACTGCCCTTGGAAATGCCTATCGCATGGGATTTGATTGGTCGCGCTTACAAAAAGCCCCACTCGCCCCATTCGATAAAGCAGTTGTAGAAGAATACCGAGATTTTATGAAGAAACTCAAAGCACGAGGTACTTATCTCATGCTTGTTATTCACCATTTCTCGAATCCTATTTGGTTTGCCAAAGAAGGTGGATGGGAAAACGCCAAAACAATAGATTATTTTATTGACTTTACCCGCCAAATAATTCAATACTTTGGTGATTTAGCTGATAATTGGAACACCTTCAATGAGCCTGGAGTCTATATCACCAATGCTTATGTGTTGGGCAATTTCCCCCCGCAAAAAAAGAGCTATATCACCGCTCGAAAAGTCCTCAAAAACATGGCAAAAGCGCATGTAAAAGCGGTGCGCTTACTCAAAATAGCATACCCCGATATTCCTGTAGGTATTTCTAAAAACTGTGTCATTTTTAAAAGTGAACACCCACTTGGTTACCTTCCAGCTCGCTTTGCCGACCACTTTTTTATGAATACCGTCGCCGACCACTTTGTTATTCCCGAATTAGATTATTTTGGAATGAGCTACTATGCTAAAATCCCTTTTATTCCACAACCTATCACCGAAATTGATAACCCAGGCAAACTCGCCGAAATGGGACGCGCACACGATATGATGTGGGAATACTATCCACAAGGCATGGAAGAATGCATGATGCGCTACTGGAAGAAATACAAAAAACCAATGATGATTACCGAAAGCGGCATCAGCACCAACGACTGTGATGTCCGTATTGCAGGAATCAAAGATTACCTCAAACACATACACAATTGCATCCAAAATGGCGTTGAAGTACTAGGTTACTTCCACTGGTCTACCATGGACAACTTTGAATGGAACCTCGGACCCACCTACCGTTTTGGACTCGTACACGTTGATTTTGAAACCTGCGAGCGTACCATGAAACGCTCAGGAGCGTTCTATCAACAAGTCATCGCCCAAAATGGCGTAGAGGTTTAATGTCTTGTCTTTTAAAATCAAGTAGCCCAAAGTCCCCTCCTCGGAGGGTTAGGGTGGGTTTCTAACTTTAGAAAATACATTTATATGCCCTTTCATGTATCTTCGCATGAACCTTATTAAACAACAACACATCCCTATTCTTATACCATACAATCATACATCTTTATGAAAAGCTTACAAACAATAATAGCCCTTCTCCTAGTAGCAGTCATGCTCATGAGTTGGCAACAACAAAATAAAACAGCAACAACTTCCGACAACTGGAAAGATAAAGTAAACGCTGAATTATTAGCACAGGCCCAAAATACCCAACAAGCAGTAGATGTATTTGTTATGTTACACGATCAAGCAGCCGTTATTGATGCTGCCAAAAAAATACGTATCAAAGAAGCAAAAGCCGAATATGTTTACAAACAATTACAGGCAAAAGCAGCCAATACCCAACAACAAGTACTACGCCTACTTACAGAAGCACAAGCTCCAACACAGTCCTTTTGGATTGTAAATGGTGTATTGACCAAAGCCGATGCGACATTAATAGAGCAAATTGCTCAACTAGAAGAAGTAAAATCATTAATGCCCGATCCCTGGGTAGAAATGGAACGCCCATTTCGCGAAACAGCAGGGTCAGCTAAAAAAATGGATGAAATCGAATGGGGCTTAGATATGATTGATGCCGAATTAGCCTGGGAAATGGGTGCTCGTGGACAAGGAGTCGTAGTAGGAGGACAAGATACAGGCTACAATTTCGAACACGAAGCCATTGAAGACAAATACAAAGGAAAAAACGGAAGCAATTTCGATCACAACTACAACTGGCACGATGCCATTCACGAACTCAACGAACTCCACGATGACGGAGAAGGCAACTTAGGAACCAACCCTTGTGGTTTAAACAGCACCGTACCCTGCGATGATGGAAGTCACGGAACCCATACAATGGGAACCATGGTCGGAGTAGTTAATGATACCCTAAAAATAGGAGTCGCTCCCGATGCCAAATGGATCGGCTGTCGCAACATGGATCGCGGATGGGGAAAACCATCCACCTACATCGAATGTATCGAATGGTTCCTAGCACCTACCGACATCAACAACCAAAATCCTGATCCAACCAAAGCTCCACACGTCATCAACAACTCATGGGGATGCCCCGAAGAAGAAGGCTGTTTCCCTAGCAATTTTGAAGTGATGGAACTCGCCATCAACAACCTTCGAGCAGCAGGAACCGTAGTAGTAGTAAGTGCAGGAAACTCAGGAAGTGATTGCTTTACCGTAAGCTCCCCACCCGCCATTTTCGAAAATTCCTTTGCCGTAGGAGCCACCAGTGCCCTCGATAATATCGTCCGTTTCAGTAGCCGTGGTCCCGTCACCGTAGATGGCAGTTTCCGCATGAAACCCGATGTAGCTGCACCAGGAGCAAGTATCTTATCAGCCATCAATGATCCAGAAATAAGATTTGCCCGTTACAGCGGCACCAGTATGGCAGGCCCACACGTCGCAGGACTAGTAGCCCTCATGATCTCCGCTCGTCCCGACCTAGCAGGAGAAGTAGACATCATCGAAGAACTCATCATCAAAGCAGCAACAGCCAAATACAGTGTCGATTCCTGCTACACCGACCTCACCAACACCCTGCCCAATAACACCTACGGACACGGTCGTGTCGATGCAAGAGGAGCCGTAGCACAAGCCGTTATCTACGCAGGCTTAGATGATCCCGAAACCTTAACAGGAGTATCTGCTTATCCCAACCCCTGCGATAATTATCTCTTTATCGACATCCGCACCTTCCCCGAAGCCCAAAACCTACAAATCTTTGACATCAAAGGACAATTGGTATTTGAACAAGACATCAACAATGGGCAAGCCATCCTCTCCCTCTCCCTAAACACCCTCTCACAAGGAGTCTATTTCTACCATGTCAAAGGAGAAGGGCAAGTAGCAAGAGGCAAGGTCGTCAAAATGTAGTAAAGACGTAGCGTGCTACGTCTCATCTCTTGGGCGTGCCCCCAATTGCGTATATTTTTATCGCCTGTTCATGCGTTCTCGCATGAACATTAGCGAATAAAAATATACGCAATTGGGGTCGGGCTATTCGTTTGTAGTTGCCTCGTAGAAAAGGTATTCGGCGGATACGCCTAGCAGTGTCTTCCGCTGTCAGCCCTGCTAGTCGTGCCTCATTACCTTTCTACTTCACCAAGCTACCACTACTATCCCTCACGCGGAAAACGTGCGACGATTTACGATGCGACGTCCGACGGAAGTACTTTTACTCTTCATTATACATGGTACATTTTGTAATGAATCTTTTTTGCAAAGGAATAACGCGAGAGGCGTGCGACGATTTACGATGCGACGTCCGACGGAGCTACCGCCAGCGTCTTCGCTGGTGGTTTTCACGACAAGTTTCAGCGGCTAGACTGTAGATAAATCCTGAAGGGACGATATGATTATAGACGGGTAATTATACCCATTAAAAAAGCCCTGAAGGGGCGACATTATTGTTATAGATATAAATAGAATACGATTCATACCATCAAAAAATTATGTCGCCACCTTCGGGGCTTTGAAAAAATGATTCCATTTTTTCTACAATTATATCGCCACCTTCGGGGCTGACCGTATATCTACTGTAGCAGTAGATGTGGGTTTAGGCGTTACGCACATATTTTAATAAGTGGACTGTCTTCAAGTCTCCTTTTGGGAGGAGATTTAGAGGTGGGTTTTCTGCGACGAAAGTACTTTAGATCTTACATTATAAGTCCTGAAAGAACAAAACCACTATCTTTCACAATGCGGCTAAAGCCGTCGTTTTTTTCACTCATTAACCGTTGGCTAAAGCCAAACGGCAATATATAAACCAATCAAGTTGTGGGGTATAAATATTGCCGTCGGTTTCAACCGACGGATAACAAATGTCTACTCGTGAACAGATGATGGCCCTGTTCGCTGTTTTTAATTATAAAAATAGCGACAAATAGTGATGGTCCTATCCAACTAGTAGGTTGAGTTCATCTCGAAAGTTGGGTAGGATTTGTATTCAACATGTCAGGTTTTGAATAGGGGCTATCCTGTAGCCGATTACTAGTACAGTGTCAATATTAAAATGCGGGTTCAGCTTTAAAATATTTTTTTGCCTAGTACTCTGTCAACGTTAAAATGACGAATTGATTTGGAATGAGTTTTGGTTTC
>JAHDHP010000224.1 GCA_020631245.1 Bacteroidota bacterium
GGGCACCCACAAGGAATGCCCTTACACGTGAGGGATAGTAGCGGTAGCTTGCCGAAGTAGAAAGGTAGTGAGGCTTTTGTGGGCAGGGCTGACGGAGGAAGACACTGCCCACAAATATAGCCGAACACCTTGTCTACGAGACAACTACAAGCGGATAGCCCGACCTGAAGCAGGGATTGGGGGACATGTGGGATGAAGGGATTATGGTCGTGTTACACTTTACTTTTGTCCATCCCACATGTGCCCTAATACCTGCGAAAGGGCACGCCCAAAGAATTTGAAAAATAAAACTCAATCACGCTTCTAAAAATAATAATTAAACACTAAATAGCGAGTAGGTGTATTATGCTTGTTTTGGTCGAACTTATTTTTTATCTTCACTAATAAAAAAAAGCCCTACATATCTAAGACATGTAAGGCTTCTTTAGTAAGTATTAATTATATAGGATGATTTAATACATATTATTGCCAGTCAACATTGAACTCTCCATCTGTTACTTCTCGTGTTGATCCGTCAGTAAAACTAACTGCTGTAAAAGAGAACGTACCTTCTACTTTTTCTCCTTCTGTAAATTTATCAATGGTAACTTCTCCGCTTCCTCCATCATTTATAGTCGCCCAAGCATTACCTGCACCATCTACTACATAAGCATAAACATCATCATCCATATCAAAAGTACCTTCTCCATTGGCAGTTGGCACAGTGATATATACTGTTAATTGTTTGTCAACATCGGATTCTTCAATGATGTTAGTACCATATATAGAATACTCAGGATCAATAATAGATTCTGTAGCATAAGCTTCAAAACCAGTACGTTCAAAAGATTCTCCATCAATCATTGCTGAGAACATATCGTCTCCGCCTAATGCATCATTTCCATTGTCTTTTTTACAAGCAGTTGTAAAGAATAAGGTTGCTACTACTAGGGTAAATAAAAATTTAACTGTAGATTTCATAAAATAGATTTTTTAAAAAAATTAAAAGAATTTGTAAATTAGGGATAATATATAGTTGTTAATTTTTTTTCTGAATTTTCAAATATTGTGCCAATAAATATTTGTTGTAAGTGCCCTTTTTTTAGATGTTTTGAGGGCATAGAAAGGCTGTTTTGACACAAGAGTGTAAGTGTCATTTGAAAGAGGTATAGAACTCCTGTAATAAAGTAAAATATACTTTATTATATCAGGTAGAAACACCTTTTCTTAAAAGCTATAAAAGCAATGAATTATTAAATTAATAGGAACACATTAATGAGGGGGAAAAGGACTTTTCAGCGTAGTAAAATACTGTTTGTTTTCTTCAGTATCAAATTCACAACCTATATACGTGCATCTAGTAATTTAGGTTCCAAAAGTGTACAATTTTTTTTAAATTTTTCTGTATTCGTAAATTTCTTTTCTTTTTCCTCTATCAATTTCGAGGGTTTCACCATTGGAAATACGAAGATCTTTTTTTCCAGGACTGTCTACGGGAAAGCCTGAGATATACATGTCTTCATTCTGGGTTTTGGCAGAAAGTAAGATATGACTAGCACGACTTCCAGCCTTGAAGGTAACACTACCAACCTGTGTTGTTTCTGCCACGAATGGAATTAGGTAGCGACTAAAGAAACCCGTAGGTAGGGGATAACTTTTGGGGCGTCCTTTCACAATACTAATTTTGGTGAGCATGACTTCACTTCCTTTTGCGAACCGTGGTTTTTTGAGAAGGCCAATTATGTAGAGCAATAGTAGTAAGCCAACTATTAAAGCAATGATACAAATGCCGTATTGTTGCCAGAAAGAATCACGAGTAATGGTAACAGGTATGGTTAGTTGTGCATCTTTGGCAACTTTGATACTTGGATTTTGGGAGACCAATCCGATTTGGAGTTCGTCGGTGCCAATGGAAGTAAAACACCTACAAAAATAGGGGGCAGGTCTTACTTGGAGGGTTCCGTTCACTTCTTCTGTTATAAGACCAATTCGCGTATCATTTAGCTTTTCGATGCTCAAGTCTTTCAATTCTTCTTTAGTAGCTGGTCGTGGAGGGTTCTCTCCTATTTGGATAAGTGGTTGGATACTTATAGGTTTTACCTGATCCAATTCCAACAAATTGGCTTTGATACTTGTTTGATCTGCTTTCAAGGAGGCATAAGGAACGGGGCAGTTTTCTTTTGTGACGGTAAAAATATTACTTTTGAAATTGAAGTAGTCTTTATTTTTTGCGGTAACCGAAAAGGAGACTTTATCTTTGGTGATGGGATAACGATGGGTAAATACGCCTTCTTTGTTTATCTGTAAGGCATATTTTTGTTTGGTATCATCGTCAATATATTCCACTTTGGTGGTATACAGCACTTCATTTTCTAGTGCATTTCCTTGCAAATCGAGCAATTTAGCTTCTAGGTTGATATACTTTGCGGTATCACAAACAATATAATTGTTTCCTTTTTTTCCTTTAATAGGGCCAGAGATATTAGGAATTAATTTGGCGGCTACATCTGGTAAAAATTTGAATTGTTCGTTACTAATGACTTTGTCAAAGGTGATAGAGATTTTGCCTTTGGGAATCACCTCTTCCTCTCTATTGGGTAAAATGTGGGTGATATTTCCCGCGATATTAATATTGCTGGTAGATTTTTTGGCGGTAAATGGGCCCTTTAGAAAAAGAGGATTGGCTGAAGCGTCTATTGCTTTGGTTACCTGTGGAAGATTTGCCGACTCTTCTTGTTCGATAACAATAAGTCGTTTTAGTGGTACTTTTGTGTCTATTGTTACTAGGCGATCTTTGGTAGTAGCAGTAATTCCAGAGGCAGGCATAGCCATCACAGTGGCTGCCATATTCCCCATTTCATCAATAATCTGTTGTCCCTTTCCTTGTGTTTGTAGAGCTTGTATTTTATGTTCCTCTTCTAGTAAACGCTTAAGTGTATTTTTATCTGCACTTTTTAGAATGTCTAAGTTTAGAAACTGTACATCTGCATCGGGTTGTTTAATAAATTGATTGAGGCGCGTTCTATTTTTATCAACTTTTAGATCGTCCCATTCTCCATCTGTCAGCAACAATAACCATTTCTTTTCTTTTTTACTTTTATCTAATTGTGAAATGGCTTTATCCACTGCGGAAAAGGGATTCCCTCCTCTACAATTGAATGTTTTTATGACTTGATCTATTTGATTTTGTTTCTTATTTAAATCTAGCACATAATGTTTTTGGTTGGTCATGGTTACCACCGACAATTCATCGTCTGGATGTACCACACCTACCAATGTTTGTAAGGCATAATTCACAGCATCACATTGTACGCCTTTCATACTGCTCGAATTATCATATACCACCACTATACTTCTATTTTGTGCTTTTAATGGAGCAGAAAAAGAAAGTACAAGCAATAGAAAGGCAAAAAAGAATTGACGCATAATGGATTGGGTAAGTATTGATGTGATGAGTAGTTTTTAAATATCAAGTATTTTGAAGATCAAAAAATACAAAAAAAATACTTTCAAAATATAGAACTCTCAGTAAAAAATATTTTGGCATAGTTTTATAGGTATGATATAATGTATTTTTGTAATCCCTCTCTTATCTACTACCCTTCATAGTTAGACACCATACCATTCAAAATTAGTATTATGCAATTGTTTTGTATTGACATACATACAAATCAACTACGTTTTATACTCTTAAAGTTCATTCTACTTTATTTTAGCACCACTATATACGCTTATCCTACTGGAGAACCCATCCAATTAGTAGGCACAGAAATAGCCTTTCCCAAAGTAGTTACAAAAGAAATTCCACCTCTAAATTTTGTAAATGACCCTACCTCCAATGTTAAAAAGCTGGATGTAGATGGTGGGCTTTCGTCGTCCTATGTGTTTAGTATGGTGGAGGATTCTTTGAGCAATATCTGGCTTGCTACCCAAACGGGTGGGATAGATTGCTATGATGGGAAAAATATAACCAACTATCAGTTTGAAGATGGAGATAACGCTATTTATAATCTCATCTTTGATGAAAAAGGTTATTTATGGTTCCAGAAAATGAAAAGTGGCATCTGTCGTTTTGATGGGAAAACCTTTGTTTGTTATGACCAATTTCAGGAGATTAGTAAGCGATTTGCAAATTCGATAGGGAAAGATAACAATGGTAATCTGTGGTTCAATACTAGTGAAAATGGCTGTATTGTAATTGACCCCAACCAACTGAACTTTTCTCATATTACAACAAAAGAAGGGCTTCATTCTGATTTAAATAATCATTTAATCAATACGCTTTCTGGTCAAACATATGTGTATAATGTAGAGGGGATACAAGAACTCTTCTCTAATAACAAAATTGGCAATTCTCTTTTTGAAAATGATTCTATATTCGATGGGAAATACTTAGAATATGCTACTATTGATAGACAAGGTGATTTTTGGATGATTTGGGATGGGCAATTAGTTCATTATAACGGACATGATTTCAAGACCTATTCTTATGATAAAGACAATATTTTAAAAAGCTTATTTATTGATTCGTACAATAATATTTGGACCACTAACAATCGGAGAGAACTGCTGCAATTTAAGGATGGAAACTTTATTCCTTTTAGTACTAAAAATACCTTAAAAAACGCTCATATCATCTTTTTCTTCGAAGATAGTTTTCATAATTTTTGGGTCAGTAGTTTTGGTAATGGCATTTACAAAATAGACAACCAAATGTTTACCCATTATGGCATCAATGATGGTATTAAACAAACGGATGGTATTTATCCTAGATTTATTGATGAAACATTGTTCGTTTGTGCGACTTCAAGGTATATACTCGAATTTAATAAGGAGCTAAATAAGTTTCAGGTAAATAATGAATTAACTATTCCCAAAGGACAAGTGATCGACATCTTTAAAGATTCTCAAAACAATATTTGGTACGGGACTCCGTTTCATGGATTAGTGCGAAAGAACGACAAAGGCTTTACCTATTTTTATAATATCAAAGATACCTTAAGTGGTTATGCAAACTTCATAACAGAATCTCCAGATGGCACTATTTGGTATTCGAATGGAAGAAAAGGAATTACACAAGTACTAGGGGATTCACTACATCACAAAACAGAGAAAGATGGTATTTTAGAAGACTTCTATCTTGAAATCTATTTTGATAAAAAAGGGCAAATGTGGCTAGGTAGCTATACTTTTGGACTTATCAAATATAGTTGTGATGAATCGATATTTATCAGCCAAGATAAATTACAAAAAGCACATCATGTATCCAATATCCAAGAAGATAAATGGGGCAATTTATGGATAGCTTCCAGTTTAGGATTACTCCGCTACCATAATAATCAACTGAGCCACTACACCGTAAAGGATGGTATTCCACATAATTCAGTGATAGACATTCTGCAAGATAAAAAACAACAAATTTGGATCGGCACAGAAAAAGGGATTTCTAAAGTCTATTATAATCCCGAAACCCAAGACGTAAACTTTAATCACTTTGGTATCAAAGAAGGATTTAGAGGTAATGATACAGGAGCTGAAGCTGCGGTATTAGATACAGAGGGTAATATCTGGTGGGGAACAGGAAAGATGCTTACCAAATACAATCCCAAAAAAGATTTTATTCAACATCACCAACCCAAAATACAACTAAAAGATATTCGCCTATTCTTTGAAAAAGTAGACTGGCAAGCGGTTCTCCAAAACGAGGATAGCACCAAAATAAAAATGTCCTCCATAGCTACTTGGAATCTACTGCCCAAAAATTTACAACTTCCTAGTAAACGAAACCACCTTACTTTCGACTTTATTGCCACCAATTGGTCTGCCCCACAAAAACTAAAATACCAATTTAAGCTCAAAGGTTTAGAAGACAATTGGAGTCCACTCACCCAAGAAACCAAAGCCGTCTATTCCAATATTCCACCAGGAGAATACACCTTTCAAGTAAAAGCCGTCAATGAAGCCAATCTGTGGAGTCATACCCTTGAATATCCCTTTCAAATAATGCCAGCTTTTTGGCAAACAATATGGTTCAGGGCACTTGTTCTACTAGCTATTATAGCCAGTATTTTAAGCTTTATACGATGGCGTACACACTCCCTCAAGCAACGCCAAAAAGAACTTGAACAAATGGTGAAAGAACGAACAGAAGCGGTAGAACAATCCTATAATGAAGTCATCAAATTAAATGCAGAAATATTTGCTCAAAAACAAGATATTGAAAAACAACAACAACAAATCCAAATAATCACCAATAACGTTCCCGCAGGAATTGCTTATATCAATAAAGATCAAAAATTTGTATTTGCTAATAAAACACTTATAAAATGGCTGACAAAAATCAAAAATGTCAATTCAATTGGTAAAAAAGACATCATTGATCAACACCTATCAAAGGTACTAGTCCCCGACCATTACCAAAGCGAAATACATCGTTACGAAAAAGTACTTTCAGGCGAATTAGTCACCTTCGAACGCATCTCCAACCAAGGAGATTTCATACACCGATGCACCTACATTCCCGACTTCAACAAATTCAAAGAAGTCAACGGATTCTTCGTACTCCTCGAAGACATTTCGCAACTCAAACAAATACAAGAACAACTTGTCCATGCCAATCATGAACTAAAACAGTTTACCTCCATCGCCTCCCACGATATGAAAGAACCCATCCGCATGATCAGCAGTTTCAGTTCCCTCTTACAACGACGCTACGCCAATGAACTCGACGAAAACGGACAAGAATACATTCAATTCATACAAGGAGCCGCCAATCGCATGGCAGTACTACTAGACGACCTACTCGATTATGCACGAGCCGGCATCAACAACAAAGCCATCGAAGAAGTCGATCTAAATTTAGTCGTCCGCAATGTCAACAACAATTTACGCCTCAAAATACAAGAAACAAATACCGAAATTACGAGCGATGAACTACCAATGGTAAAAGCCCATTTTACCACCATGAACCAAGTATTCCAAAACCTCATCGCCAATGGCATCAAATTTCAACCTCAACAACTCGTCGCCGAATCCCACATTCCTTCCATCTCACATTCTCCAAATCCTTCAGTCCCTGCATCCCTCCATTCCTCCAATCCCCAAATAGAAATCAAATGTCAAACATTCAACACCCACTACCAAATCTCTATCAGCGACAATGGTATCGGCATGGCTCCCGAAAATCAACTAAAAATATTCGATGTCTTCAAACGCCTTCACTCCAAAACAGAATACGAAGGCACGGGGATCGGCTTAGCCACCTGTAAAAAAATTATTGAAAAATACGGCGGCAAAATATGGGTAGAATCCAAAGAAGGAGAAGGTTCCTGCTTTCACTTCACCATTCCCAAATAATGACCCAAGCACTCATTCATCCAATCACTCAATCATCCAGTCACCCAATCACCCAGTCACCAAATCCTCCAATCCTCATCAACTGGGCCTACTTCTTTTTAGGGATTGAGTTTTGTTTTTTTTAATCCTTTGGGCGTGCCCTTTCCACAGGTCTTTGGCAATTGCGGGCTTATGTACAGACAAGGCATGCCTTGTCTCTACCTTAATGCCCACAATCACCCAATCCCTGCTTCAGGTCGGGCTATCCGCTTGTAGTTGCCTCGTAGTCAGCCTGTTCCGCCAAAGTGTGGGCAGTGTCTTCCTCCGTCAGCCCTGCCCACACAGGCGTCACTAGGCAGCTACTTCGCCAAGCTACCGCTACTATCCCTCACGCGAAAACAATGAATGAATTAGTGATTGAGCGAATGAGTGAATAGGCGTTACGCACCTATTTCTTAGCTGCTGCTAGTGCCATCGTAGGTGGTCAAAACGACAAAATCCAGCCTCCTGGCTGGAATAAAAACT
>JAHDHP010000225.1 GCA_020631245.1 Bacteroidota bacterium
CTAAAATCAAGACAGCCTCTAACAATTATCTGGCTCATCAGGAGCCAACTCCCAAAAAGTATCGTCTCGGTTTTCCTCCTCCCGATCCAAACAAGGAAAGTCCTTTTCTATTAATAAGTGTAGTACTTCCTCCTTTTCCAAAGATAGATGTCGTTCGATACCTACCTCATTGGTATCCACCCACTTTGTTGCAATAGCCACAGGAATGGAGATGTTAATTTGTTGATTGACAAATTCAGCAGCTAATTCTGTTCCTTGTTGAGCGATGGTTAAGCTAAATGTGAAGAGGTTCTCTCTACCAAAAGTTACACTATCGCTTACTTGTCCTTTTGCTTTTAACGTAGCAATATCCGACTTACGTAGGCGATATCGAATACTATTATGTGTACATCGTATTTTCATAAAGAAAAGTTTATAAAAATAAATCAGGGGTCAAACTTACACTAGGATCAACGGCATAGGCGTCGAAATTGCTTATACCAGCTTCTACCAATACCTCTTCATCTAAAAAGAAATTGCCTGTACATGTTTTACTATCCTTTATTAAGATATGGTAAGCTGCATCAGCAACAACATCAGGAGTACGCGAACTCTTCATTAGTTCTTCTCCACCTAAAATGTTTTTAACAGCAGCAGTTGCAATGGTCGTTTTGGGCCAAAGTGCATTGACGGCTACTCCTTTTCGCTTAAATTCCTCCGCCATCCCCAACACGCACATACTCATCCCATATTTTGACATGGTATAAGCTACATATGATCCAAACCATTTGGGGTCCATATTTAAAGGAGGCGATAAGTTGAGAATATGTGGATTCTCTGATTTTAATAAATGTGGTAGACATTTTTGAGAAGTCATAAAAGTCCCGCGTACATTAACGGCGTGCATTAAATCAAAACGCTTCATCGGTGTATGTAGCGTGGGTGTCAACATAATAGCACTCGCGTTATTAATTAAGATGTCGATTCCGCCAAATGTGTCTACCGTTTTTTCGACAGCTTCCATGACCACTTCTTCCTTGCGAACATCCACAATCAAAGGCAGAGCTTTCCCTCCTGCTTGTTCCATTTCTTCAGCGGCTGTGTAAATAGTACCTGATAGTTTGGGATGAGGAGTAGCTGTTTTGGCTGCGATGGCTACATTGGCTCCTTCTTTTGCTAATCGTAAACCAATTGCTTTTCCAATACCGCGACTAGCTCCTGTTATAAATACGGTTTTTCCTTGTAATTGTCCCATGTCTATATTTGTAAATAATGAAAAGAGGGATAGCGTACTTTGTTGATGGATACAAAATAAAGAATCTAATTGATTTACTAATACTCTGTATCAAAAATCAAGAAAAGAATGTTAATTTTCTTTAAAATACTACATTTGTAGTTTTTAATTACTACATTTGTAGTAGATAATAAATGACCACTTATGGAAAAGATAAAATTAGACGAGTTACAATTAAAAATTATGAAGGTGCTTTGGGATCGAAACGAAGCATCGGTAGGAGACATTCAAGAAGTCCTACAAACAGAACGAAAGTTTGCTATTACGACTATTAGTACCGTATTGCAACGCTTGTATAAACGAGGAGTGGTTACTTATTCTAAAAAAGGCCGACAATATATCTATCGTGCCTTGATTAGTGAAAGGGAAACTCAAACCTCTATGACCAGTAACTTAGTGGATCAACTTTTTGATGGTAAATCATCAGTCTTGGTGAATCATCTACTAGAGGCTAGTGAGTTTGAAGCAGATGAATTAGAACAACTCAAAAAAATGATTGAAGCTGCTCAGCAACGTAAACGAAAATAAAACGTAAGACAAATAAGCCATTCACCATTAATTATCTATGATGAACACGTTTTTTCAAGTTATCTCCTTTACTACACCTATTGCATTTGCTTTAACCTATTTGCTACATAGTACCATATGGATACTAATCGTGGCTATGTTACTAAAACTCCCTTTATTGCAAACTCCTAAATGGCGTAACTACCTTTGGAAGGCGGCATTAGTAGGAGCCTTATGTACGAGTTTATCGACTTCTGTACAAGTGGAAAAAACATGGGTGATTCCTATTCCAACGGAAACAGAAATAGTACCTTTGGCTGCAGCGACTACTATTGAGGAGTGTTATATGGTAGTGGAGGAAAGTGCTCTACCTACAAGTCATTATAGTATTCGTCCTAATGTAGAGCTTATAGGTGATTTAAAAAATGAAACAGAAAAATCAGTTGTGAGTACACCCTTAGTGAATACTTTTCAACAAGGAAGTGGATTTATGGGACTAGTGGAAAATGCTATACCTTACCTGTTACTGACTTGGATACTCATTAGCATCATTTTACTGATTCATTTATGTATACAACACCATGTGTTTTTTCACAAAATAATTACTAGAGAATCTATTGATACATCTCCTTCTTTACTAAATCTTGAATCTTTAAAGAGTAATGCTGGTTTGGCAGATAAACCAATTCTACTTAGCCATTCTTCACAACTAGATAGCCCTATTTTAATTCGAAATAGTGAAATTTGTTTACCAACAAAAGCAGTCAATGAATTGGATCAAAAACAATTGACAGCTATGTTGGCACATGAGTTAGCACATGTAGCACGATACGACTATTACTGGACTTGCTTTATGGCTATTATGCAAATTATTTTCTTTTTTCAGCCCTTAAATCGTTGGGCAATAAAAGAGATAAAACAAAGCAATGAGTTATTATGTGATTCATGGGCCGCTAGAGTAACTGGAAATCACATTGCCGTTGCTCAATGTTTAATAACAGTCGCCGAATGGATTAAAGATCGACCTAACAATCAATATGCATTAGTAGCAGGAATGGCACTCAAGAAAACAGAATTGTGTTGTCGAGTAGAATCATTGTTGAAAAGCCCTACTAGTAGACAGCCTTCTTTTTCTTTTACCAAAGCCAGCCTATTGGTAAGTCTACTACTTATTTGCTCTATTTGGATATTACCTAGTTTCTCCCTCAAACAAACCCTGCCTTTGCAGGCATCTGCTGATTATACTGAAAAATTAAATATACTCAACAAACAACATCAGGAAAAAAACAAAAAAGAATGTGTACCACTAACCTCTCCTTTTTTAGCTGATTTGCAAATTGAAACCCCTACGGTACTACCTCCTAGTCCTAGTATAGAGGCTAAAAAAACACCAATAGTGCCTGTACGTAACAATGCTTCTACGCTAGTGAAAGAATCTCCTAAACCTAAAAAGGTAGATCTCAATCATGTTCAAACACTCTCTTCTAAAAAACAATGTGGATTATTACTAGAGGCAATAAACGAAAATAGAATTGGACATGTCCAGCAACTACTAAGCATTATAAACCCCAATTGTTTAAACTGTAAATCGGTGGGTGCTAGTGCCCCATTAAATGCGGCAGCTCGAAATGGAACGGTTCAAATTGGAAAACTACTACTTGATGCAGGAGCGCATATTTATTTCAAAGCTCGACAAGATGAAGGGGCTTTACTAGGAGCAGTACAAAATGCACAATATGGTTTTGTTCAATTATTACTTGATCATGGAGCCTACATTGATGCCGAAATTATAGGCCATGGTACACCTTTAGTCAATGCTATTAAGCAAGGAAACTATGAAATGACCAAATTCTTGTTAGAAAGAGGCGCAGATGCAACAATTGCCGCAGAAACAGGAGAGACCCCAATGGAACTTGCTAATTTTAAAGGGCGTAAAATGCTCGACTTAGTCGCTCAATATCAAAATTAAGATAACCTTAAAAGGTTAAAAGAAATGGAATTTGTAATAGACGCCATCTGAAAAGAAGGCTGTCTAATAGAGGCCTTATGCTTGGTCATAAGGTCTCTTTTTATTCCATTTAAAGATTCTAGTAATCAAGCTTACATACCACTTACTACAAATTCCGTAGTGAAGATGAGAAACTAAATTCGACCAAAATGCGACACTAGCTTGGTGTTAGTCAAGGCGGCAAACGTAGACGATGCAGCGCATCGGCGAGGCTTTCCAACGCAGGATAACAGCGAGATAGTCAGAATTATGGACGAATTTATTGATTCTTCTTCACTATATCTGAAAGTCCATGTTAAGGGACTTCTCAGAAGCATTTTATATTATTCAATCCAACTATTTACATACATGAAAAATATCATTGGATGTTTGCTCTTATTTGTTTACTTTCAACAAATAGGAATAGCTGAAACGATGCCTAGTATAAGCCATCAAAAAGCAACAATAACCGTAGATGGACAATTAACAGAGGATATATGGAATACCCTTCCCGCATTTCCCGATTTCCACAACCACTATCCCATTGATTCAGGTTTGGCAAGCAAAAAAACAATTGTCAAAGCCTTCCACGATGGAAACGTTTTATACATTGGAGCCATTTATCAAGATGAATCGGTAGATGATAGAGTTAGCTCCTTAAAAAGAGATAATTTTCAAGATTCTTTCAATTTAAGTGATGCTTTTGGACTAGCAATAGATCCGTATAATGAAAAAAATAATGGCTATTTTTTTGGGGTAAACATTGGCGAAACACAAATAGATGGACTAATAAGTAATAATGAAAACATAAACGATAGTTGGAGCAATATCTGGTATGCAAAAACCTCTATGAAAGGAAACCAGAAAATATTTGAAATGGCCATTCCATTCCGCATCCTCAATTTCGATCCCAATAATTCCACTTGGGGAATACAATTTTTTACCAAAGATGGTAAGACGAATACTTCTATGACCCTAAGCGATATAGAACGCAATTTTAGATACTACGACTTAAGATACCTTACTGATATAAATATTGAACAACTCCCACAACAAAGTAAAGGAGGACGCCTTACGCTAATTCCATCTGTAACAGCTAGTTACCAAAAAGATGTAGTAGAAGAAGATCAACAAAGAATGCTCAAACCTAGCTTAGATATGCAATACAATCTTAGCTCCTCCTTGCGATTAGATGCAACGATCAATCCTGATTTTTCGCAAGTAGATGTCGATCAACAAGTTGCGAACTTAGACCGATTTGCGATTAATTTTCCTGAACGACGTAATTTCTTTCTCGAAAACAGTGATTTGTTTGCAGGACTGGGCCCAAGGCAAGTCAATCCACTTTATTCGCGTCTCATTGGAGCAGATAGCGATCTCTTATTTGGCTTAAAATTGTCAGGAAACGTAACACCTAGCACTCGTATTGGGATACTGAATGTACAAAGTCGAGAAGAAGAAAATGTAGCTGCTCAAAACTATGGTGTTTTAGTTGGACAACAAACCATAACAGAAGGACTAATTACTACTGGTTTCCTAGTAAATCGTCAACAAACAGATGGATTTAAACTAGTCAATGATTATAATCGTGTTACGGGTCTCAATTTTACATATCGTTCTAAAAATAAAAAATGGACAGCGTGGTCTAACTATGCAAAAAGCTTTAGTAATGGTGTAAAAGGAAACAATAATTTTTACAATGCTGATGCCGAATATACTACTCGAAAAACGATATGGTATGGTCGTATTCGACGCGTCGAAAAAGATTATAATACTGATATAGGATTTGTACCACGATTATACAATTACGATGCAATAAATGATGAAGTAGTCAAAAATGGTTACAACAGTGCCTTTTCTAGTTTGCAACTTTTTCATTACCCCAAAAAAGCAAAATACATCGACTCTTATCGGTATTTACTCCTCAATAATGGTGTCTTTTTTAATACAGAAGGAACACTTACCGATTTAAATACCTTTATTAACAATGCCATGTGGTTCAAGAATTTATCAGCCATTTACCTTAATTTTTTCCATAGCTACGCCAATCTTCAATATGCATTTGATCCATTAGGAAACGATAATCCAATCCTACCAGGAAAATATCAAATTGCTACCTTTAGATTTGGCTATAAATCATCTCCAAATAAAAAACTATATACCCATTCCAGTATTCAATATGGTGCTTACTATACTGGAAATCGTTACCGAAGTTTTGTTGAATTAGGCTATCGAATGCTACCGCTTGCGAGTATCAATGCTTCCTATGAAATAAACCGCATCAACCTCCACGAACTAGGAAAAAACACCCTACATTTACTCAATTTTAAAGGAGAAGTCTTCTTTTCCAATACCCTCAATTGGACCTCCTACGTGCAATATAATACTCAAAATAACAAGTTCAATTTCAACACTCGTTTACAATGGGAATACCGCCCTCTTTCTTATGTTTATCTCGTCTTTACCGACAGTTACAACAAACAATTAGATCGACAAAATTGGGGAGTAGCCCTCAAAGTCAATTATCGCTTAAACATCTAATCACTCAACCACCCAATCATCACTAGCTGGGCGTGTCCCTTTCGGCAATAGTGGCACCCCTGCCCACCTGTTCATGCGTAAACGCATAAACTACGGGTGGGCAGAAGATACCACTACTGCCGAAAGGGTCGGGCTATACGCTATTATAGGGCTACGGAATATGCTGTTCCGCATGGTCGTCCCTTGTCTTCGCTCATTCCGCTCAGCCTACGGCACTCCCTGCCTCACAAGCATCTCCTAATACGCCCTATACCGCTACTATCCCTCACGCGTTTTCATCACCCTTTGTACCCATATTCCACCATCACTCACTACGCGTACTAAATAAACACCTACACTCCAACCATCACTAGATACTCCCAACTGTTGCAAGCCTTCTTCAGTCATTATCGTTTTGTGTACCATCTCTCTACCTTGTACATCATACACTTGAATGTTTACCTCCTCATTTCCAGCACTCCAATAAGCAATTTGTATACCTTCAGGAAGCATATAAATAGTTATATCTTCATGTGTCTGTTCTCTATACAATTGAATGGTCTGTAAAGAGTAAGAAACACCATTTGCATCAACACCCACTAAGCGATAATAATGATGACCACTAAGCTTATTAATATCTAGATATTCGTAAGTGAGTATATCCGCCCTAAACGTCGAATCCACAGATGTAAAATGATACCCATCAATAGAGTGTTCTAAGATAAAATAGGCAAACAGTTCTGTACCAGCCAATTCCCATAGTAATCTATTTCCCGCTTCTTGGACTATCCCATCAAAGTTCAACAATTGAATAGGTAAGGTGGTACAAGGAAGAAAATCACTATTCTCAATCGAGTTAGTACAATCAAGTTGGTCTATTACACTAATTTCATAAGAAGACAGTCCTTCAATAGATAATTCAATCGTTTCACCTTCTGTCAATGAACCTTCGTACACACCTTTCAATTGATAAGGAGCAAACCCTCCACTTACACTAATTTGCAAAAACAACTCACCATCTTCGCAAATTTCACGCGTCTCAATTGCTGGGCTTGCCTCACAGGTATTTGTCTCGCATTTTTCACAAGCAGTATACACTAAATCAAAACTTCCGACTTCTATCATACAAGGATGTAAACCCCTATAAGGATCACGAACAACAAACTGATACATCCCATCACTCGGAGGGTTTCCAGTGGCAGAACATCCTTCTTTGGCTTCTACTAATAATTCACTATCCAATTCTAATAAACAATCGCCCGTATTCCGAATGCTAGGAAGCTCATTGCACTCGGTACTTTCCACTAATCCAAAGCCGTACTTATCACCACCTGGATAAGTGGTTAATGTATGGGTGGATCCAACAAAGCTCACATTAGGGTTTTCGCTACAAGAAAAGGTTGGAGTATACACGACTGTCACAGGCTCACAAGCATCCTCCACAATTACTGTT
>JAHDHP010000226.1 GCA_020631245.1 Bacteroidota bacterium
AGTATTGTTAGCAAAGAGACAGCTAGATTGGTCAACTTATTCTTTCTTCTTTACTTAGGAAGGGAATGTTTGAATTGAAACAGCAAACACTTGATCCTTTCCTCGTTTTTTTTAATCGTCAACTTAATTTTGGCGAAACAGACAACATCTTGGGTAGAAACAAGAAAATTATTATCAGCGGTGGTGGTACAGGCGGGCATGTATTCCCCGCCATCGCCATTGCTAATGCTTTGAAAAAAGCAGATCGTTCTATTGACATATTGTTTGTAGGTGCAAAAGGCAGAATTGAAATGCAAAAAGTACCTGCTGCGGGTTATCCGATTGAAGGATTATGGATTAGTGGCTTTCAAAGACGCTTGACCGCTCAAAACCTTTCGTTCCCTTTTAAACTGGTATCGAGTTTGGTGAAATCATGGGGGATTATCAGCCGATTTAAACCTGATGCAGCCGTGGGAGTAGGAGGTTATGCTAGTGGACCTTTGCTTAAAGTAGCTAGTATGCGCGGTATTCCATGCTTGATTCAAGAGCAAAACTCTTTTCCAGGAATCACCAATCGACTCTTGGCTAAGAATGTGCAAAAAATCTGTGTGGTATACGATAACCTTGATCGTTTTTTCGAAAAAGAAAAAATCATCATCACTGGAAATCCAGTACGGCAGGATATTGTAGAACTCAAGGCAAGTCGAGAAGAAGCTTTACAACACTTTGGTTTGACAGCCGACAAAAAAGTGCTCTTTATTACAGGAGGTAGTTTGGGTGCTAGAGGAGTAAACGAAGGAATTGCTCATTGTTTGGAGCAATTGAAGGAACAGCAAGTGCAGGTTATTTGGCAAGTAGGTAAGTTTTATATCGACTGGGCAAAAGAGGTAGTAAAAGGATATGAGGAGTTGGTACAAGTGACTGCTTTCGTAGATCGGATGGATTTGGCTTATGTAGCCGCCGATGCAATCGTAACTAGGGCAGGAGGTACCATTTCTGAATTGTGTATTGTCGGAAAGCCAGTTATTCTCATGCCTTCCCCCAATGTAACCGAGGATCATCAAACGGCAAACGCCAAAGCTTTGGTAGATAAAAATGCTGCTTTGATGGTGCGAGATACAGAGGCAAAAGACAACTTGTACGAGGCAATTCATACGGTATTGTTTGATGAAGATAAGCGGAGTGAGCTAAGTGCGAATATCAAACAACTGGCGATTACTGATGCCGCTGACCGAATTGCAAAAGAAGTACTGGAAATGATGAAGGATTGAAGCATAACGCCCATTCAGTCATTCGGTCATCCACTCATTCAGTCATTGACTTGCGTGAGGGATAGAGGCGGAAGATTGGTGAAGTAGAAACAGCGTGAGACTTGGACTAGCAGGGCTGACGAAGGAAGACACTGCTAGGACTTTAGGCGAACCTGTTTTCTACGAGGCAACTATTAGCCGAAAGCCCGACGCTTTTTTACAAATCGACTTGGCAGGTTTGTAGTAAGAGCCAAGCAAGGAGGGCAAGGTGCTGCTTTAAACCTGATAAGTCTTGATTTGTAAAAAAGGGGCACGCCCAATATTATAAAAATAAAAAATAGTGCTTTATCTAAACATATCAGATTTAAGACAAGTGAAAGCTTAAAGGATAGTTCTTATTCGAAATCTGCCATGTTGTAGTACTAAAACAAGAACAATTATTGTGAATCTCGGAGATATAAAAAAAGTATACTTCATTGGAGTAGGAGGAATTGGGATGAGTGCTTTGGCTCGCTACTTCAAACATTTGGGAGCAGAAGTGGCAGGTTATGATCGAACCGAAACGCCATTGACCCAAGCATTAGCGGCAGAAGGAGTGGAGATTCATTATGAAATTGATCCAAAAAAAGTGCCAACGGATATGAGTTTGGTGGTATATACACCAGCGATTCCAAAAGATCAAGCGGAGTTGGTGCATTGTCGAGAAATGGGAGTGTTGGTGATGAAGCGTTCGGAGGTATTGGGGGTAATAACCGCTGCCAAAGAAACGATAGCCATTGCAGGGACGCATGGAAAAACAACGGTGTCGAGCATGACCGCACATTTGTTGCATCAATCAACAGTAAAATGTACGGCATTTGTAGGAGGGATTATGAATAATTATCGCTCCAATTATATTCAAGCTTCGAATGAAGTAGTGGTAGTGGAAGCAGATGAGTATGATCGTTCTTTCTTAAGGTTGCATCCGAATATTGCAGTAGTGACAGCTACGGACGCGGATCATTTAGATATATATGGAAATGCAGAAAGTGTGCAAGATGGTTTTCAACAGTTTTGTGCACAAGTAGATGAAGAAGGGCAATTGTTTATCAAATATGGATTGCCAATTGTAGAGACAGTAAGCCATAAAAATGTGAAAACATATCATGTAGATGATAGTCGAGCTGATTGTCATACAGATAATTTGAGTATTGAAGATGGTGGCTACCGATTTGATTTGGTTTTGGACGCGCATCGAATTGCAAATTGTCAATTGTTTATGGGAGGACGACATAATGTCGAGAATGTGGTGGCGGCTTCGGCAATAGCACATACGATGGGAGCAAGTGATGAGGCTATCCGAAATGGACTGGCTAGTTTTGAAGGAATTGAACGACGATTTGAGTATATGTTGCGGGATGAAAATTTGGTGATTATTGATGACTATGCACATCACCCCACCGAAATTACTGCCCTCATTTCTTCCGTTAGAGAATTGTATCCTGGGAAGCGAATTGCAGCACTTTTTCAACCACATTTGTACTCAAGAACACGTGATTTTGCAGAAGGATTTGCTAGTAGTTTGAGCCTCGCAGATGTGGTATACTTGTTAGATATTTATCCTGCAAGGGAACTTCCTATTGAAGGAGTTAGTTCTGCTATTATATTTAATAAGTTACAGGTAGAAAATAAAAGTATTTTTTCAAAAAGTAATTTATTAAGTGGTCTTAATGATGATGATTTTGATGTTTTCTTAATTATAGGTGCAGGCGATATTTCAGCCCTTAAAATGGCTATAAAATCACATTTAATTAAGAGTAAATTAGAAATTTAAACCTTTTATAGTTTTTTTAAATTTTATGTATAAGTTTCTTGTAGTTTTGGGCTTGTTTACTTATCTTTGACATTACGGAATTTTATGCTGAATATGGGAAGTGAGTGGCTTGGTGAGCAAGGTTTTCAGGCTTCATAAAATGCAAAATAATGAACGTGACCTGGGGTAAAATACAAACCTATGTTTATTCTGTTCTTTGGTTTTTAGTCGGTGTGACTTTTGTGTTATTTATGGTAGCAGCCGATCAAGCACATCAATTAAACCCTTGTAAGAGTTTGAAGATTGATATTAATCACGATCAAGGAAATTATTTTGTTGATCAAGAAGATGTAAAAGCTTTAATTGAACAGCATATTGGTAGACCTATATTGGGAACACCCATTGGTAGTATCAATTTAGAAACACTTGAAGCTTATTTAGAGCATAATCATTACGTTGAAAATGCAGAAGTGTATGTGGATTTGAATAGCACTTTGTGGATCAAAATCCGACAAAGAAGTCCACTAGCAAGAGTGATAGATGTAGATAATCAAAGCTATTATATCAGTAAAGAAGGAGATAAAATGCCTGTGTCAAGGGTTTTCTCATCAAGAGTACCCGTTATTTCAGGCTATTTTAAAGATAATGGAAAGACAACGGGGATGCTCGAAAAAGAAGAGGCGAAAAAAGTCTATCAATTATTAGTGAAAATTCATAATGAGGCGTTTCTAGACGCTTTAGTTGAACAAATATATGTAAATAAAAAGGGCGATTTAATTTTAATTCCCAAAATTGGAAATGTTGAAATTGAATTTGGTCCAGTAGAACGAGTAGAAGAAAAATTTAGAACACTCAAAACACTTTATCTAGAAGGCATGAATGGGATTGGCTGGAATCATTGCAAGTCCGTTAGTCTCAAATACAAAGGACAAATTGTTTGTAAAAAAAAGTAGATTAGTCTATGAATAAGCGTTCACCAATCATAGCAAGTTTAGATATTGGTACTTCTAAAATTTGTGCAGTAGTAGCTCGAAAGAATCCTGTAGGAAAAATTGAAGTGCTTGGTATCGGAATGGCTGACTCCACAGGAGTAGTGAGAGGAGTTATTTCTAATATCGACAAAACAGTCGATGCTATAAACAAAGCAATTGCAGAAGCCTCTAGGCGTTCGGGTATTGCTATTACCAATGTATATGTAGGTATTACTGGACTGACAATCAATTGTCATCGTCGTAAAGGATATATTCTACGCCATTCTATTGAAGAAGAAATCGGTGCAGCCGATGTCGAACGTCTTATGGACGATATGCATCGTATGACGGTTACGGATGGAGAGGAAATTATCCATGTATTACCACAAGAATACACCGTCGATACCTTACCACCTGTTAAAGATCCAATAGGAATGTCAGGTATTCGTTTGGATGGTGACTTTTATGTCATCACTGGACAAAAAAACTCGTTGAGAACAATTCATCGTTGTCTCGAAAAAGCAGGATTGAATGTAGCAGGTATCTGTTTGGAACCAATTGCTTCAGCAGCATCGGTATTAAGTGCAGAAGAAAAAGAAGCGGGAGTTGCGCTAGTAGATATTGGAGGAGGAACAACAGACCTCGCTGTTTATAAGGAAGGAATTATTCGCCATGTAGCTGTCATTCCTTTTGGTGGAGACATCGTAACAAGAGACATAAAGGAAGGCTGTAATGTGATGGCAGAACAGGCAGAGAAACTAAAGGTGAAGTTTGGTGCTGCGCTTGCATCGGAGGCAAAAGAGAACGCGATTGTATCTATTTCTGGATACTTGAGGGGGAGAGAAGCCAAAGAGATCTCCTTGAAAAACCTTTCCTATATTATTCAAGCTCGTATGGAAGAGATTCTTGAATACGTGTATTATGAATTGAAAGAATCGGGTTACGAACATAAACTAATAGGAGGCATAGTGTTGACAGGCGGTGGAGCTAGATTACAATACATTCAGCATCTTACCCAATTTATTACGGGCTTAGATGTACGTGTAGGCTTACCAATCGACTACCTTGCCAATGGAAAACGCGAATTGAGCGATCCAATTTATGCAACAGGTTTAGGACTGGCTATCAGAGCATTAAACGAAGAAGAGCCAGCTGAAACTCGTGAAATTGAAATGCCTACAATCCTCGAAGAACAACAGCAAGAAACGGCTGAAACAAGAGAGGAACAAAACCAAGATTATTTGGCACAAAACAATCTCTCAAACGAACCAAGATTTGACGACGAAAGAGACTACGAAGATGGCGAATTGGCAGTAGAAGGAGAAGAAAAAGGATGGATCAATTCTACCCTCCAAAAATGGAGAAATTGGCTCGAAAGAGACGTAAAAGATTTCGACTAAAATAACGGATTGGTACAAATGGTATTATTCTTGTTTGCCATTGGTTCCATCCTCGAAATATCATTTTTTATAACTATTTATAGATTTAGCAAAAGTATGTTTTTTAACAAACTTTGCTAGACATATAACGCTTAAGGCTGTTAGATAAATTGATTTTGCCCTAACGCAATTTATCACGAGTACTATGTAAACACTAAACAGTCTTTTGTTCAGAATCAGGTTATTAAGGTTATTCCTAGCGAATCCTCTTAACCTACGAAGAACCCCTGTCCTTCGCCCTATCCTGAACATTAAAATACCCCCAATTTGGTCGTATTTTAGTAACAGAAATTTGAGAATTAATTATGAGGAAAACTTATTAAGAAAAGAATGTCCGGCAGGTTTATACTTAGCCTTATAAAATAAGACAGTAGCCTTAACTTCAAGAACCATAGTAGGGAAATGGTGCATGAGTTTCCGCCTGTATTTCGGAAAACATTCAAAATATCATAACTATGTCTATTCAATTCGATTTGCCTAGAGAAGACGAGACAATCATCAAAGTTATTGGTGTAGGAGGCGGTGGTAGCAACGCCGTCAACCACATGTGCGAACAAGGTATTGTGGGAGTTGATTTCGTAATTTGTAATACTGATGAGCAAGCCTTAGCATTAAGCAAAGTGCCTATCAAAGTTCAGTTGGGACCCGGCCTTACAGATGGTCGTGGAGCTGGTTCGCAACCTGAGGTAGGACGCAATGCCACGCTTGAGTCCATCGACGAAATTAAACGTGTACTACAAGATGGTACCAAGATGGTTTTTATCACCGCCGGTATGGGTGGTGGAACAGGAACGGGTGGCGCACCTATCGTAGCCAAAGCCGCTCAAGAGTTGGGTATCCTAACAGTAGGTATTGTCACTTCGCCATTCAGTTTTGAAGGGCGCAAACGTATCCTACAAGCACAAAAAGGTATCCAAGAAATGAAAGAGAATGTAGATACGCTCATCGTTATTTCCAACGATAAAATGCGTGACCTCTACGGCAATCTTACCCTTTCCAATGCCTTCTGCAATGCCGATGATATTCTTGCCACTGCCGCACGAGGAATCGCCGAAATTATAACCGTTCCAGGATACGTAAACGTTGACTTTGAGGATGTTAATACCGTTATGAAGAGTAGCGGAGTTGCCATCATGGGAACAGGTGTAGCCGACGGTGAAGACCGTGCTATCAAAGCAGTAAAAGCAGCACTTGCCTCTCCATTATTAGATGACAACGACATCACTGGAGCCAAACATATCTTACTCAATATCACCTCTGGTTCACGAGAAGTACTCATGGATGAAGTAGGAACAATCACCAACTATATCCAAGAAGCAGCAGGCTATACCTCCGAAGTCATTTGGGGGAACTGTTCTGATCCTGGACTCGAAGATAAACTGAGTGTAACGGTGATCGCCACGGGTTTTGAAACCAATCAAGACAAGCGTTCCCACTTCCAACAACAACAGCGAGATAGAGTTATTCTCACACTCGACGATCAACCTGATCCAGTGCGCAATCGCTATTCTTTCGAAGAAAAAAAGACTTCTTTCTACCAAAGACCTACCAACGAAACAAGGCAAGAAAGAAAGCCAGAAATCAACCACAATCAGGTAACTAATAATACCAATCGTTTCCGCAGTAACGACTACAAAAGAAACGACGAGATAGGGAATAATAGATATTCTACAAACAATATCAATAACGAGCAACAAAGCTATAATCGTCCACAAACAACGCAGCAAAATAAAGAAGAAGACCGCATGAAAGTCTTCATGGAACGTCGCAAAAGACTACAAGGACTAAGCCTCAAGCTCAAGCAAGAAAATCTAGAACAAATGGAAAGCGAGCCAGCCTACAAGCGTCGCAATATCCAACTGGACGATATGCCCCATTCTTCCGAGTCGAATGTATCACAATATTCACTATTTGAAGAAGAAAAGCATAAACCAGAAATTAAAAAACGCAACCCGTTTCTGCACGACAATGTAGACTAAACAAACCCAATTCTAGCTACATGTCCGAGGAGTTGAGTTAATGCCAAGTACCTCACCTTGTCATTCATAACTCCACCCCTTAACCCCCGAATTATTCGAGAGTTTGTGCAGACAGAACGGTTGTAACAACGTTAACATTTAATTGTGAGGTGGTAGAGGGAGTTTCATTTCGGTGATCTCCCTCTTTTTATTTTTTGGCGTCCGACGATTAACGATTTACGTTTTAATACTTGCAAAATATACTGACTATCTACCCATTCCTCCGTCCTCGCCCCTCACTCCCTCCATCCCCCAATCATC
>JAHDHP010000227.1 GCA_020631245.1 Bacteroidota bacterium
TAAAAAAGCTATAGGGGTCAGGAGACGGGATTCAGGAGTCAGTTTTTGTAGGAAGAAAACAAGACAGTCCCTGACTCCTGGCCCCTGAATCCTGACACCTTAACAAACTATAGCTTCAAAAACACAAAAATTAATCATGAAACTCTCTATATCTACCACTGCCAAAGATCAAGTATTTACAAAACTCCAAAAAGCCAATCAAGCTTTTCAAGAAATCTATAAAGGCGACCGAATAGAACGACAACCTATCCATACGGTATATGGCGGTGCCAATTTGTTTAAACATACGACGGCTACCTCACTCGGAAAAAAGGCATTAAGTGCCTTCACGACTTATGCTCCCAACTTTGCGGTATTTGGGCAAGTCTTCCAACTAAAAGGACATGAATCGCTTCCTCAAACAGATATGGATGCCGCCATCTTAGCCGAAGCATTTGGCAGTATGATTGAAGAAGAACGCCAAACTCATCCCGCCTACTTTTCTTACCAAGTTTACCATAAAGTACTCGCCAAATTACAAAGCGAAGCTGTTGAAGATTTTCGGATCGACTTCGAAGATGGATTTGGAAATCGCAGCAATGAAGAAGAGGATGAAACCGCCATGCGTGCGGCTAGAGAAGTAGCTATTGGGATGGAAAAAGGAAGTTTACCTGCTTTCATTGGCATTCGCATCAAGCCATTTACCGAAGATATGAAAGAGCGTGGTTTACGCACCCTTGATCTTTTTGTGAGTACTTTAATTGGAGAAACAGGTGGGAAACTACCCACTAACTTTGTGGTAATGTTACCCAAAGTCACCATCCCCGAACAAGTAACCGCCCTAGTCGAATGCTTTGAATTATTAGAAGAAGCTCTCTCCTTGCCACATGGCACCCTCAAAATGGAGATGATGGTCGAAACTACGCAATCCATTTTGGATAAAGATGGGATCAATCCGCTCATGCGATTTATTGATGCGAGTCAAGAACGTTGTATTGCTATGCATTTTGGTACTTACGATTATACCGCCTCTTGTGGCATCACTGCCCAATACCAAGAAATGGATCATCCCGTTTGTGATTTTGCGCATCATGTTACTAAAGTTGCCCTAGCTCACACAGGTATTTGGTTGTCGGACGGAGCGACAAATACAATGCCTATTGGTCCACATCGAGGTGAAGAACTCACAGAAAAACAAGCGGACGAAAATAAAGCCGTAGTTCATCGAGCTTGGAAAAAAGGATACGATCATATTCGTCACTCCTTATGGAATGGTTACTATCAAGGATGGGATTTGAACCCCAATCAATTACCAATGCGTTATGCGGCTGTTTATGCTTTCTTCTTAGAAAGTTATACGGAAGCCGTTCCGCGACTTCGCACCTTTGTCGAAAAAGCAGCGCAAGCCACTTTAATTGGAGATGTATTTGACGATGCTGCAACGGGGCAAGGCTTACTCAACTTTTTCTTGAAAGCCTTGAATAGTGGGGCAATAAGCGAAGAAGAAGTATTGGCAACAGGATTGACCTTAGAAGAAATTCGCAGTCGTTCTTTTAAATTTATTTTGGAGAATCGCAGGTAAGAGGCGTCAGGTAACAGGATTCAGGGGTCAGACTCAATCATCGCACCTCTCACTTCGCACAAAAAACATGCTATGCCCTTTTCATTCATCCAACAGAAGCTCGAAAATCAACAAGCTACCTACCTCCTCCATGTCGTACAAAGTACAGGCAGTTCACCAGGTCGCGAAGGTTTTCAAATGGCTATAGCTAGTGATGGGGGTTTCAAAGGCACCATTGGAGGGGGCATCATGGAACATAAATTGGTCGAACTAGCGCGTCATCTGCTACAAGCCCCTAATCCTCCACAGCCCCTTCACTTCCTCAAACAACAATATCACGACAAAGAACAAGCCCAAGATCAGTCGGGTATGATTTGCTCTGGGCATCAAACTATTGCCTTTATCCACTTCTCCCCTAGCGATCTGCCACTCCTCCAAAGCATTCAGCAATATCAAACAAAACAACAAGCTTTTCGACTCCAATTGCAAGCAGATGGCGTCCGAGTAAGTGATGATCTCGAAACGCCTTGTAGTGTTCAGTTAGCTGGTGAAGATTGGATCTATGAAAGCCTACTCGGTCAACATAAACGCGTACATATTTTTGGAGGTGGCCATGTAGGTCTGGCTCTCTCCCAAGTCCTTTCCTTACTCAATTATCACATCCATATCTACGACAATCGCCCCGACTTAAATACTCTCCAACAAAATCAGTGGGCGCATCAGCAACAAGTCATTGACTATTCAAAGCTCCACGACTATATTTCCTTCTCTCCTCATGATGCTGTCGTCATTGTCACCTTTGGTTATCGCTCCGATAAAATCATCCTCCAACAAATTTACAAAGAACCGCTCGCCTATATCGGCATGATGGGAAGTGATGCCAAAATTGCTCAACTCTATCAAGAACTCTCCGAAGAAGGCATCAATATACAACAAGATTTAGCCCATGTTTACGCACCTATTGGCATGCCTATTCTTAGTAAAACGACGATGGAAATAGCTATTAGTATTGCAGGAGAAATGATTCGAGAGGCGAATAAGCATTTGTCTACAGGGAGAAAGAAGTTTTAATTAAGAGATTGTGGGACTGTGGAATTGAGTTATTACAACATGGTAGATTTCGAATAAGAACCACCATAAAAACTAGGTACTGCCTTAAATCTGCCATGTTTTATTTCATCGTTTAATCGTAAATCGTCGGACATAAATCGTTCAATCGTTAACTTTTTCCCTTACCTTTGCATAATTTTTGATTTACAGCAACAATAACCAACACATTATGCATTTAAGCGAAACACAGTCCCGTGCCCATATCTCACGCTCCTCTATACAGCGATTATACATCGCCATGCGTCACCTATTTATTAGAGGATATTATAAGCCACTGGGCATGTCGGGAGAAGCGATGATTAATGCGATGTTGGAATTGAAACCCGAAATTTATGGTTCGGTAGCAGATCCTGAGCGTGTTGAGTTAAATGGTTTGTTGTATATCTTTCAGCGATTGCCACAAGGCATCGAAGAGTGTCGGCATATCAAATTGATTAGTCGGGAAGGTTTGGAGTCTTCTAATTTTAAACCCATTGTACCTAGTAAACGCCGTCGCAATTGTTACCGTATTGATAAGGAGCAAATGCATATTGAGATGACGCGTGGTCGAAGTGATATTTATGATATTTTGACGCACTTGACCTTTATGTATATTGAGGCAGAAAAAATTCGAGGGAATAGTACGGATAGTAAAAGACGTAAACGTCGGGAGTGGGATTTGCTGAGTGAAATAATAGAGAAACAAAAGAAAGGGGAGGAGATTGATGAAGCGGTGGCTTATACTTATTTGGGAACTTTACTTGGGCGCACGTATGAGGAAACAGCTAGAGCTTGTAAACAATTTGAGGAAGCTGATAAAGTGAATAATTTGTTTCACATTGTTTATTGGTTGGGGAAATTGAGTACCGAAGAATTTGAATATGACCAACTCCTTGAACATGATCGTCCAGGCATTAGTCCCGATCGAGAAATTAGCTTTTCTTCTTCGCTGCGAGCCAAATTGGGGCATCATGAGTATGGAGAAATGTGGGCCAACAATATCAAGCAGCATTTAGATGAACAAGGTTTATTGGAGCGTCCTATCCATATTATTAGTGCCAATATGCACAGTATACTCAATTCCTTATTTGCGAAAGCAGCCTTAAAAAATAAATTGACCTTTACTAATCTAGAAGATTTAGCGGGGCAATTAAGTCAGGATAAAAATGCTTCTTTGCGCAAGGAAATATCCAAATATGCCAATAAAAATGGGATGTGGGAACTGAGTGATAGTAGTGGTACAAATATCTCGGTACAGGTTTTTGATTGCGCGCAGATTGATCCTAGTACCTTACCAAAGGAAATCCAATGGGATCAAGCTAAAGATGTAGCTGAAGTTCCCGTCATTGTTGTAATGGATTATGCCTTTGGAGAGCAGGCTTATGAAACAATGGACGAGTTATTGAAGCCTTATGAAAAAGGAGACACCAAACAAAAGCTAAACATTGTGTCGATTAATATTATGGGGAAAGCAGGTATTTTGAGTGGTACGAAAGGCGATATCATGATTCCTAATGCCCATGTGTTTGAAGGCTCTGCTGATAACTACCCTTTTGAAAACGAATTGACAGCCGCACAATTTGAAGGATGTGGACTAGGAGTTTTTGAAAATGGTCCTATGATAACAGTACTAGGAACATCACTTCAAAACAAGGATATTTTACAGTACTTCTTAAAGTCTTCTTGGCAGGCTATTGGACTAGAAATGGAAGGAGCACATTATCAAAAAGCCATTCAGGCGGCTTCGAAAATCAGGACAAGTGTGAGTAGAGACGTAAAGTTGCGCTATGCCTATTATGCTTCGGATAACCCTCTAGAAACAGGTAGCACATTAGCCTCTGGTAGTTTGGGTTTGGATGGGGTAAAACCAACCTATCTAATTAGTGTTGAGATATTGAAGGGAGTCTTTGGAATAATAAAGTAACAGGCTGGATAGAATCAACTATAAAAAGTAATCCATAAAGATTTCATTACAAGGTATACCATCCACTAACATGGAGCATCGCTCTCGCCCGTATTCTTGAAAGCCAATTTGTTGGTAGAGATGTAAGGCAGGAGCTTGTGTATGCGTAACAGATAAAGATATTTTTTGTAAGCCTTCTATTTGTTTGGCTTTTTCCAAACAGGCAACTAACAATTCTCTACCTATTCCTTTTCCACGTAAGGAAGAATCTACATACATTCCCCAAATAAACCCTTTGTGTTTTATTTTAGGGCGGGTATGTTGTATAAAACCAACAATGCCTTGCAATTTTTTACCTTCCCAATATCCCACAATAAAGTTTGCTTCGTTATGTTGCTCAAAACGTTTGATAGTAACTTCGCGATCCACTCCTTCTTCATAAGCAGAACCAAAAGCTAATGGATCAACTTTTAAACTTTCTAGACGAATACGAATAAATTCATCTACATCTAAGGGATTGAGTAAGCGAATCATAAGAGAGACACTTACAACAATGGATAACGATCATCATCCGATAAGTCACTTAGACGCTTATTTTCGGCTGCTTGTAACCAAGCTCCAATGAAAAAAGAACCTACTAATAATAGAAGCATTGTGATTCCAGCTAAAAACATGATAAATTATTTTGGTCAATTAAATTGCCGCAAAGATAACTAAATTGATTGATAATTACCAGTTTTATCGTCGCTTCACTTTCTTCTTTTTGAAGCCTTTTTTCCCTCGCAAAAGCATCCATTCTTTGCCCTTTTGGCGAACATATGCTTTCCCATCTGAAAAAGCTCCTACTGCTTCATAAACTAAGCCTGGCTCAATAAGCCCTCCACTATAATTGATATAGCCCCAATCATTGCCCCACTTCACACCAGCCATTCCTTCCTGAAAACGTCCTACATAATCATACATAGGTTCTAGTATTTCGGTCATTTTTTTTAGGTCATATACGCCCCATTTTCCTGCACGTCTAAAAGGTACCATTCGTCCTCCTACATAATTAATAGAATCATAAACAAAACCAGTCAATTCCCGATCTTGTTGCCCAACAAGTCCATACCAACGACCTCGTTTCACCACCAATGGCTGTCGATTAGCTGCACAAAAATCTACGCATTGTCCTTTTTGATCAATATAAAAGGTGTTTCCATTTACTCCATCAGTTCCTACAATCGCTCGTCCATCATTATCAAATGAGCCTGCAATATCAAATTGAAAGGGAATGACAACTTTTCCTGTGGGATCAATATACCCCCAGTGTTTTTCTAACTTGACTGCCGCCAAGCCATTCGAGAAAAAACGAACCTCCTCATATTTATATGGAATAGCGGTTAGCTTATCTTTGTTTAGAAAACCCCATCCTTTCTCAGTCTGTGCAGGAGCTAAGCCATTTTTAAAATGCATCGCTTTTAAGAACGAGGCTCCTATCATAATATTCCCCTTTTTATCTGCATAGCCCCATTTACCCTCCTGATAAACAGGATAAAATGGCCCCTCTCCAGATGTGGCGGGAGTAGATTCAGCAGATTGTGGAATAGCGGATTTAGTAGACTTATAAGTGGGAAATATTCCTGCCTTTTGGGCATGAGTCTTTTGTTCAGTAGCAGGTATTCGTTTTTTACTCGCAGACGTATTCCCTTCTGGAAATTTGCGGCCTAATATAAAACCCAAGGCGAGAATGGCAAACGCGAGTCCGCCAAATAGACAGACTGCGAAAATGAGTTTTCCTATTAGTATACTGCCTTTACTAGCAGTAGGCATATTGAAGTCATCTTGATAGATAGGGCTTAGGTTTAGAAGAGGTGAAGCACTATCTCTACCCTTTTTTCCCTAAATGTCCGCTAATTTTATGCCTAATACTTACAAATAGCCTAAGAAGCAATTATATGATATAACTATTACATTTAAAAAAAATAACTAATAGCTATTTTTAACCGTTACTAAACTAACAAAACCTCCATCAATTACTTGATGGAGGTTTTGTTTTACTTTGTTATAGCAATAATCTAAAAGAACTTAATCATTAATTCTGATCATAAATTCTTGCCAATTAAATTGTTTATCATAATTATCACCAAAGTACTTAATAAATTTATAGGTATCATGTGGATTTAAATATCCCTTTTTGGCTTGAGGAATTGTTTGCGACTCATCCCAAATAGCTAATGCTGGATAACCTAATGACCCACGTAATAAATACAATATGAATTCGTGTGTTCCATTCCGTCCTGCCGTTTCATTAAACCCATACACTTCTGTAGCACTTCTAAAAGGAGTTTTATCTTCGGCATCAATCATTACAGGATAAAAGTTCTTATTGATATATTCTGCTACGGAAGCATTCATTAAGCTTTTTTCCATTTTAGGACAATTTGCACACCATTCAGTATGAACAAAAACTAACCATTTTTTAGGACTAGCATTATGTCTACGTTGTGCTTCATCTAAAGACAACCAATTCACAGCCTTTGTTCCACTTCTATCAAGTTCTTCCTTAGACAGGATGTTGATTTTGAATGCACTATTGGAAGAAGTCCCCTTACTCATTCTTCGTTTAGTAGAAGGTTTCTTACTTGCAATACCATATTCTCTTCCAGACTCATAGCTTTTATTTTTAGATTGAGCAATACGTTTCTGCTCTTCTTTCTTTTGCTGAGCCTCTTCAGAAATAGGAGGTTTAAATCCTCCATTATTCGGCATTTTGATATATGGTTTACTTATACCAACTTCTTGTTTAACTTCAGGTGTTTCTTTTTCAAGACTAGAAGTAGAAACACTAGGTGCAGTTTCCTTTCTAACTGTTTGTTGAACCACTTCCACTTTTGTAGGACTCGGTTCTTTTACTTCTTCCTTCACAGCCGATGTCTTTTCAACTACCTTTTCCGTTGTTTTTTTAGGAGTAGTTACAACTTCTTCAGCTGGAGTTTCATCTTTAGTAGAAAGAAGAACTTCAGTACTTGAATTATCATTATTTATGGAAACACCGTCTGCTTTAGCATCGGCGATAGAATTTGTCTGTTTCTGTTCGTCAACTGTTGAAACGGCTACCTCTCCCGTACCATTAACAAGTTGGTTGTTACACCCTATCAAAGTAAGTAGACCACTACTAATTA
>JAHDHP010000228.1:0-2220 GCA_020631245.1 Bacteroidota bacterium
TGTAATAAAAAACGCATTGCATCTTTCTCAGTCGTAATGATACATTTTTGTGGGCTATCTATTGCCTCAAACTGCTTTTTGATTTGCGCCAAATTTCCTTTAGAGAAAAGATGATGATCTCCAAAATAACGAGTATGTACCTTTTTGACCTTCGTTTCTAAATAGCTTTGTATAATTTTAGTACGTGCTATTCCACAAACTAATAATATCTCCATCTCCTCCTGAAGGCTTACTGCTGGCAAGGCTTCATCTAAAGCATAAATATCCTTATAATTTACCTGAGAAAAAAGTAATTGTTGATGGGACAGCGGTTGAATTTTCGCTTTCCACTCCGCTCGTTCCTTTGTACTTAAAGTATGTGGACATTTAGTAATGACAATAATATCCGCTCGTTGGTAGGCTTTAGGATCTTCTCGTAGTCGCCCTAATGGCAATAATTGATCTGTAGTGAAAGGGCGATCATATTCAGTCAATAAGAGTTGTAAACCAACTTGCACTTGACGATGTTGGAAATTGTCATCTAAGATAATGAGTTCTAAATCAGGATCTTCCATTAACATAGAAGGAATTCCCATCGCCCGACTTTCGCAAACAGCTACAACAGTATTCGGAAATTTTCGGTACATTTGGAGTGGTTCATCACCAATATCTATGGCGGTACTTGATGGTTCAGCCAATACAAAACCTTTACTCAGTCGTTTATACCCACGACTCAACATACCTACTTGATAATCACTTGTTAACTGTTGTATCAAATACTCAACATGTGGTGTTTTACCAGCCCCCCCAGCACAAAGGTTTCCAATACCAATAGTAGGCAAATCAAACTCAACACTTGTATGCCATCCTTTGTCAAAAAAGTAATTACGTAGGGCGGTACTCCAGCCGTATAATTTGGAAAAAGGATAGAGAATTGGTTTCAAAGTGTCATTTTAATACAAAGAAAGTAGAAATAGCCTTGTTTCTGACAAATTTGTCAATAAACGCACAATTATTGTGTCTTTTTTACGAGATATTCATCTCAAATTTGTTTTTATTCCATTACAAATATCTCATTTTGCAAGATAAATCCTGTTATCAGCGGTCTTTTTATTCACTGATCATCTTACTTTTAGTTTCCTTGCTCGCAGGAACCTTTGTTTTACACCAACGTGCCTCTGCTAATTATACACGCACTCCTACTACACAACAAGCAGGGCTTTCAGCTTCTATCTCAACTATTCCTCCACCTGAAGTAGATCTATTCAGTCGTTCTTTACATATGGATAGCTTGATAAAAGGGTACTACCCCTTTTCTAATAAGCAAAAAACGACCAATATCCGTATCACCGACAAAGCAGCAGCCTTACTAGATCATAACAACCAAATTACAGGTTTTTGTTTAGGAATGCACGCCAATACCTACCAATATGATTATACCCTCCTTTTGAAAGAAATCAAAGAAACAGGAAGTGATTGGGTAAGTATTCATATCAAATTTTATCAACCCAACTGGCAGTCAGATACCATCCTGATACCTCCACCTAATGCTCCTATTTGGAAGCAACTCAATAAAACACTCAAAGCTGCTAAACAACAAAATCTAAACGTTTTATTGTTTCCCATTGTACTACTAGAAAATCCAGGTGAAGATCATTGGCGAGGAAATATTGCTCCTAAAAACCGCCTAAAGTGGTATAAGAACTATACCTATTTACTATTGAAAATGGGACAAATAGCGGATAAACAGCAGGTAGATATGTTGTGTGTGGGATCAGAGTTCTGTTCCATGCAACAAAATACCCAAATATGGATACAAATGATTCGAAAATTGCGAGCGATTTACAAAGGTGCCCTCATTTACTCCACCAATTGGGATGCACTAGACGATCTACATTTTGATAGCGAACTCGACTTTTTAGGCGTGTCGGCTTATTTCCCACTCAGCGAATCGAATGACCCATCTGTAGAAGAAATGACCGCTAGTTGGAAAAATATCAAATCCTACCTATTAGGCATTCAAGCAAAACGAAAAATTCCTCTCATTTTAACCGAACTGGGTTATGCTTCTATCAACGGTACCAACAAAACACCCTGGGATTATACGTCTGTTTCTAAGATCGACTTACAAGAACAAGTAGACTGCTACCAAGCTTTTAGCAATTGCTGGAAAGACGAAAAAGATTTTTATGGAGTCTATTTTTACGACTGGTTTGGTGTAGGCGGATGCGATGATCGGGG
>JAHDHP010000228.1:2320-7683 GCA_020631245.1 Bacteroidota bacterium
TCCCTCAATTATCTTCTCTCCCCTGCTGCTAAAGGCGTCAAAGGTTCCTCTTTTGGAATACGTCCTTGTATTTCAGGTAACGACACCGTTTTCAATTTAGGAAGCACATATTTGGCAAAAAGCTCACACTCTTGTAAATGCGGATAACCCGAAAAAATAAAGGAGCGAATACCCATGTCCATATAGCGGTTTATTTTTTCGAGAATTTGCTCAGGTGTACCTACCAATGCAGCTCCACAACCCGATCTTGCTCGCCCGATGCCTGTCCACAGGTAATCTTCCACAAAACCATCATCTTGTGATTTGCTACGCATCTCCGCTTGACGAGCCACTCCATACGATTTGGCATCTAAAGCCCGCTCCCGAATTTCCTTCCCTATATCATCATCGAGTTTAGAAACTAGCTTTTGTGCATGAGCGCGCGCCTCCTCTTCTGTCTCTCGCACAATCATATGCACTCGCAACCCAAAGTCAACGGTACGGTTATAAGCTGCCGCCTTGTCACTCATATTTTGCATCAACTCTTGAAGTCGTCCCTCTGTTTCGGGCCACATCAAATACACATCACAATGCTCGGCACACAAATCAACACCTGGCGGAGAGTAGCCCCCAAAATACAACAGTGGCCCACCATTTTGTTGGTATGGCTTCACTGGTTCAGAAGGAAGTTTGAAATTGTAATATTCGCCTTTAAAATCTATTTCATCTTGTGTCCAAGCCTGCTTCAAAATCTCAATCACCTCTCTCGAACGCTGATAACGTGCAGCGGATTCGAGGTTTTCGCCTGGCAAGTTTGAAGAAATGATATTGACGGTCAAGCGTCCTTTCAAAATATGATCGATGGTAGAAAGAGCACGCGCCAACATAGGTGGATGCACCTCCCCACAACGCACCGCTGCCAACAAGTTGATGTTTTCCGTCATCGGAGCTACTGCTGACACAAACGAAAGGGTATCCTGTCCCACCTGATAAGAAGAAGGACAAAGAATATTTCGATAGCCCAAGCGATCAGCCGTCAGTAGTATATTGGAAATATGATCCCATGTACTTTTCAGGTTACTATCTGGCACACCCAAATATTCAAAATCGCCATTACAAATAGGGGCAAACCACGATACTTCTGCACCATCAAGGTCTTTTGATCGAATATTTATACTCATGGAATATTGATTTTAAATTAAGCAATTGTAACACCAGTGGCTGCTTGCCAAAGGTCATACCAATCCACTCGGCTTATTTCTACTTTTTGTGCTGCTACAGCCGCCTCTACTCGATTCAACTTGGTTGTACCAATAACAGGCATAATACGAGATGGATGCTTTAATAGCCAAGCAAATAATAGTTGATCAAGTGCTAAACCATATTTTTCACATAGCGGCTTTGCGACTTGGTGAATCCGCTGTACATTCACATCTTCAATTTGGCTAAAGATACTACCTCCTGCCACTGGTGACCAAGCTTGTGGACGAATTTTATGTTTCATACATTGGTCGAGTGTTCCATCAATAAAACAATCACGATGCATGAGCGATATTTCCACTTGGTTAGTTACCAAAGGAATGCGAGAGTTTAGCAAGTCAAATTGAGAAGGTGTAAAATTCGAGACGCCTAATGCTCGCACTTTTCCAGCTTTTTCAAGACTCGTAAATGCCTCTGCTACCTCATCTGGATCAAGGAGTATATCAGGGCGGTGTATCAGCAACACATCAATATGATCTGTCTTTAATTCGCGCAAGGAATTTTCAACTGACGCAATCATATGTTCCTTACTCGCATCATAGGACTTGATATGATGTTCAGGACGTGCTGCACACTGCATCCGAATACCAAACTTCGTAATTAGCTGCATTTTATCGCGTAATTCGGGCTTCAAAGCTAATGCCTTCCCAAAGTCTCCCTCAGTCGAATAATCGCCATAAATATCTGCCAAATCGAAAGTAGTAATTCCCATTTCCAAGCATCGCTCTATCATGTGTAAGGTTTGCTCGGCATTCATATTCGCGCCCCAAGAACCGATACGCATCGTACCAAAAATCAGCGTGGAGCAGTTTAATTGATCTAAAGAAGTAATCATGGATGTATGTGTTTATTTTTTCGAGTGTAAAAGTATTAATTTCTGATTGAAAAAATCTTATCTTGAAGAATTAATTGGGCGTAGAGACAAGGCATGCCTTGTCTCTACAAACATGCCTTGTCTCTACGCAATCATTATTTAACCCTCTCAATATGATATTTGACTTTTTAATTGTAATCACCTATTTCGTTGTCGTCGTAGCTGTCGCCATGTCCGGGCGCAAAGGTTGGGACATCTCTACAGAAGAGTATTTTTTGAGTTCGCGCAATTTGCGCTGGCCTTCCATTGCCATTTCGACCATTGCCACCAATATACAAGGTTATCAGTATTTGGGAATGATGGGTTCCGCTTATTTGTATGGCTTGGCCCAAGCCAATTTTGAAATCAATGCCATACAAGGTTTGTTTATGGCAGCCTTCATTTTTGTACCTCTGTATTTGAAGGATCGGATTATTACCATTACCCAATTTATAAAATCGCGGCTAGGAGAAACGACTGCCACTGCCTACTCAGTTGCCAATATCCTCCTCTTTTCCACCATTGGGCTAGGAACTGCCTTTTGTTGGGGAGCTTATGCCGCAGAATCGGTATTTACGGAGTATTTATTATTTGTCTCGGATCATCGACTTGTTCGGATTGCCTTTATTATTATGGTGCTAGGGGGCTTATCGGCTTTGTATACCTATTTTGGGGGCTTGAGTGCGGTCGTAAAAACAGATATTATACAGTTTTCTATCCTTCTGATTGGAGGGACGGTTATTTTGTGGATTTCGGTACGGGAACTAGGAGGATGGGGAGAATTGTACAATAAAACACCCGAACTAATGCACCTCCACTTGCCAAATGATCACCCCAAACTTCCCTGGCTCGGCATGTTTGGTTTGTTACTTTTAAATATCAATTATTGGTGTGCAAACCAAAGTATCGTACAACGTTCTTTGGCAGCAAGGAGTCTTAAAGAAGCGCAGATTGGTTTGATGGTGGGTGGAATCATGAAGTATTATATGGCTTTGATCATCATTATTCCAGGTATTGCACTAGCGGGTATTCTAGGAGAAAATAAGCTTCCTGAAGCAGATCAAGCCTTCACTTATTTGGTAAGTACTTATCTACCCACTGGTGTACGTGGTATCATTTTATGTGCTTTATTTGCCTCATTAATGAGTACTGTTGACTCTTTATTCAACTCTTTAGCTACGCTTTTCTCGATTGATATTTACAAAGAGTATATCAATAAGGATGCGACAGATGCACAGGTGGTGAATGCAGGTAGAAGAACGATTTTAGTAACACTCGTCAGTGGTATTATAGTGGGTATTTTCCTCGCTTATTTGAAACTCAATAATGCTGGGGAGGCTTTCACACATACCTTGAATGATATTCGCTATTATGTAAATTGTGGGATTGTGGTATTGATTTGTGTGGCTGCTTTCTTACTAACTCCTAACCGCCGTTTAACGCTCTTTGCTTTCTTATTTACTGTCCCTATGCAGTTGTTTATTGCTTGGGCTTTCGAAGATCCAGAATTGAATTATTTGATTCGTGCATTGGTCGTTATTAGTACTTGTTTCTTGATTGTGGCTGTACCTACTTATATAAATAATGGTTCGAGAAAGTGGAAGGATTTATTGGTGTATGATGGTAATACGGTGAAGACGTTTGGTTGGGCTTTGGTGGTGTCGTTGGTGATTTTGCATGTGGTGTTTCATTAACAATGAGTGAATTAGTGGTTGAGTGAATTAGTGAATGTAGCGTAACGCTTATTCAGTCATTCGCTCATTCACACATTCAGTCATTATTCTGCGTGAGGGATAGCAGTGGTAGCTTGGCGAAACAGCCGCTTAGGTGAAGCAATGCCTAGCAGGGCTGACAGCGGCAAGACACTGCTAGGTATCTGCTGAACAAGCGGGTGTGAGCCAACTACAAACGAATAGCCCGACCAAGCCGCAGTGCTATCATTGCCAACCGTTTCATGTGAGGACGCATGGGATGATTAGGTGTTCATGCGAGGACGCATGAACGGGCTGGCAGTGGTAGTATTGCGGCTTGGGCACGCCCAACAAATAAAAAATCCGACTAAAAAGAGTAAACCGAGTGAGCGATACCGCACGATGGCTCCTAAGTTGGCAACGATGATACCTGTGAAAAGAATATAACTGAGTCCGAAGAAGAGGCAGCAGTAGAGCCAGTTGGCTTGTGGGATTCGTGTTCGGCGGTTTTTCCAACAGGAGAAGCAGATGAATAACCAGATAAGGAGTATTTCGAGGGCGGCAAGACCTTTGAGCCAGTTGCTACTATCGTTCCAATTGGGGCGCAGGAGGGTATTGGAAAATGCTTGTGGTAATGTTTTGATGAGGCCTATTAAGTTGGGTTCCATAAGACGAAGGGGAATGTCGCTACTGCCTGATTCGTAAACGACATACACGTATTGTATGTAGGCCATTTGGGCGAAGAGATTGTATTGTGGTTTCCATTGGGCGAGTAGGACGAAGGCGGTGATTCCTAGGGCGTATACACATAGATATTTGAGGAGTGCGAAGGAGGGTTGAAGGCTGCTCCAGTACCAGGCTATTAGGGCGGGCGCAAGAAGTAATAAGAGGTGTGGACGGGTGATGCCGATAAGGGCTAAACCGAATAGGACGAATAGGATTCGGTAGACTTGTTTGGTGTTTTGAAAGAAGGCGACAGATTGGGAAAAGACGATGCCTAAACAAAAAAGATTGATGGCTTCTTTGTGGACACCTGAACCCCAAAATAGTACAGAAGGGAGTAGAAATACTAATAGAAATAATCGCTTGGGACAGGTGGGAAAATAATGTAAAAAGGTTTTGTAAATGCCTGTGAGTCCGATGATTGCTAGGAAGTTGAATACGAGTGCATGGATGCTATAATAACCGCCTGAAATGAGGCGTATTAGCGCATTGATGCGGAACATGGCATAGGTTTTTGTATCGTTCCAAGGTCCTATTTGGCTGACTACCTCTTGCAAATGGGCGGGTGGTGTGCCTCCATTGGGGCCGAGTGTGAGTTGCAAAAAGTGAAGGGGGGTTTCGAATAGGGTACTGTGAATGAGGTTAGCCATTTCGAGGTAAGCGTAGGTATCTGCACCATTGTAATAGTAGAGATGTAGGTATCCATATAATAAACCAATGCCGATCTTTAACCAAAAACTAGCAGCAATCCATTTGCTTCCTAATCCTGTGTTGAAAAAAGATAAGCGGCTGATACACAAAGTGACAAGGCTACCGTATATGATGATGAGCAGTGGCTCCAAACTTAAAAATTTTGC
>JAHDHP010000229.1 GCA_020631245.1 Bacteroidota bacterium
TGAGCTATTGTTGATGCCCTTTCAGGGCATTTTTTCTCACGTTTTTTTGGAATGAATTCCTGAGCTAGTGTTGATGCCCTTTCAGGACATCGCGTGAGGGATAGAGGCGGTAGCTTGGCGTAGTAGCAGCTTTGTGAAGCAAGTACTAGCAGGGCTGACAGCGGAAGACACTGCTAGTGCTATGCTGAACTAGCTGGTAGAAGCCAACTATTAGCCGAAAGCCCGACCCTATTTTGGCTAGTGTAGATGCCACCAGCGAGGACGCTGGCGGGAGCATCTACACTAGCCAAAATAGGGGCACGCCCATATCTATCTAATTTTCAAGGTCATAAATGTCAATACTGCTAGAAGCAGTCCCACGATCCAGAAGCGAACGACGATTTTTGATTCGTGAATTCCCTTCTTTTGAAAATGATGGTGGAGCGGGGACATCAGAAAGATTCTGCGTCCTTCTCCGTATTTTTTTCGAGTGTATTTGAAGTAGCTTACTTGCATCATTACTGAGAGGTTTTCGACGACGAAAATGCCACATAAAACGGGTATCAGTAATTCTTTGCGAACGGCAATTGCGAGGGTGGCAATAATACCGCCGAGTGTGAGGCTTCCTGTATCGCCCATAAATACTTGGGCGGGATAGGCATTGTACCAAAGAAAACCGGTGCAGGCTCCAATGAAAGCGGCTGCAAATACGAGCATTTCGCCGGCATTGGGGAGGTACATGATATTGAGATAATCAGAGACAATGAGGTTTCCCGACAAGTAGGCGAATATGCCTAAACAGGTCATGATAATAGCGGAAACTCCAGTGGCTAGACCATCCATTCCGTCGGTCAGGTTGGCTGCATTTGAGACAGCGGTGATAATGAATATCACGACGGGAATGTATATCAGGAATGCCCATTTTTGGTAGCCTTCTCCTAGAAAGATCAAGACGCTTCGATAGTCGAATTGATAACTTTTTAGGAAAGGTACATTGGTTACAGGTGCATTGTAATCTACTACCATTTTGAAATCATCTCCATCTCCTTCTAATTTTTGGACTTCACAGAAGGAAGAATGCGGATAATATTTGTCACAGTACGTTTGTTGATCGGGATGCTTGGAGATGTCTTTGCGAACATACACATCTGAGTTCCAATACATGATGCATCCAACGATAAGTCCTAGTCCTACTTGTCCGATTATTTTGGTACGTCCTCGTAGTCCTTTTTTATCTTTTTTGAAGACTTTTATATAGTCATCCATGAATCCGATGGCTCCCATCCAAAGGGTAACGATAAGGAGTAGGATGATATAAATATTGTCGAGCTTAGCGAACAACAAGGTCGGCACTAAGATGGCGGAGAGGATAATCACTCCTCCCATTGTTGGTGTTCCTTGTTTTTCTTTTTCTCCAGCTAGTCCGAGATCTCTGACTGTTTCTTTGACTTGTAAGCCTCTGAGAAACTCGATGAAACGTCCACCGAAAACAAGAGAAACTAGCAATGATACCAAGATGGCTAGTGCTGCTCGGAATGTTTGAAACTGAAACAAGCCAGCTCCTGGAAAATCTTTGAGGTAATCGAATAAGTAGTATAGCAAGACGGTTATTTTTTAATACGGGTTTTCAGGATTACATAGTCTATAGTCCATAGAATTATGGATACTCTATTTCTTCCTAATTGCCCTTATTTATTCTATTTGTTTCGGTTTACCTCTAAAGCGTTTCTTAGTTCCGTTTTGTCATCAAAAGGGTATTTTACCCCTTTAATTTCTTGGTATTGTTCGTGCCCTTTTCCTGCTAGTAAAATGATGTCTCCATCATTGGCTAACATACAGGCTGTTTTGATGGCTTCGAGTCGATTGGTTATTGCCAGCACTTTGGGTGCGACATGTGGTTCAACTCCTTTTTTCATTTCTTCGATAATCGCTTCTGGCTCTTCAGAACGTGGATTATCGGAGGTCAAGATCACTTTATCACTGTATTCGCAGGCTACCTTTGCCATCACTGGTCTTTTTGTTCTGTCTCTATCTCCTCCACATCCTACGATGGTAATCAGTTGTTCATTTCTAGTTCGTATCGCATTTATCGTTTTTAGTACATTAACCAAAGCATCGGGTGTATGTGCATAGTCTACAATCCCTGTTGTTTGGCTTCCTATTATTTTGACACAATCGAATCGTCCATCTGCTGCTGCTAATTGACTGATTGCTGTAAGAACTTCCATTTTTTCTTCCCCTAGCAAAATGGCGGTACTGTATACAGCTAATAGGTTGTAAGCGTTAAACTCTCCTACTAAAAAGCTATGTACCTCAGCTCCGTCGAGTTGCATAACCAAGCCTTCGAAATTGTTTTCAAGAACTTTAGCTCGAAAATCGGCCATGGCTTTAAGTGCATATTTCTGCTTTTGGGCTTTTGTATTTTGCAGCATGACTTCCCCTCTTTTGTCATCGGCATTGGTGAGGGCAAATGCTTTCGTTGGCAATCTATCGAAAAAGCCTTTTTTTGCTCGAATATAGGCATCAAAAGTACCATGATAATCGAGGTGATCATGGGTTATATTGGTGAATAATCCACCAGTAAAGTGTAGTCCACTGATTCGTTCTTGTACTACTGCGTGAGAACTCACTTCCATAAAGCAGTATTCGCAAGCCTGATCAACCATTTTAGCAAGTAATGCGTTGAGTGTCAGCACATCAGGTGTAGTATGTGTCGCGATCGTTTCCTCATCATTAATGAGGTATCGAATAGTTGATAACAGTCCTACATTGTATTGGAGCGAACGAAATAGTCGGTAGAGTAAGGTAGCAATGGTCGTTTTTCCATTTGTTCCTGTTACTCCAACGAGACGTAATTTTTTTGATGGGTGATCATAAAAATTAGCGGCAATTTTTCCCATTTCATGAGCGGCATTTTCTACTCCTAAGTAGGTGATTCCCAATTGAAGTTCTTCTGGAAAATGCTCACATAAAATAGCTGTTGCTCCTCTTTGAATAGCGTTGTCAATGAACTTGTGCCCATCTACTTGTGTGCCAGGTAATGCGATAAACAAGGTGTCTAGTTGGACTTTTCTAGAGTCAAAACAGATATGTTTGATGGGAATATCTGTCATGCCATTTACCTCTCTCAGTTGTACTGTATATAGTATATCGCGTAATTGTTTCACTTTCTTTAGTTGTTTCATGCGAAGACGCATGATTAATATTTTGGGTTCATGCGAAGACGCATGAATGGGCTGCTACTTCATGCGAAGACGCATGAACGAGCTGTTAAATGCCTAGCTCTAGTGCTACTACATCTCCTCTATGAAATCGTTTGCCAGAAATGGGTGATTGTACTTGTACTTTCCCTCTTCCTGTGAAGCGCACTTTCAAGCCTGCATTTTCTAGCTTGTAGATTGCATCTCGAAGTCCCATTCCTACTACATTTGGCACCAATTTACTTTCTTCCACTGCACTTAATCCTCTAAAAAGCATGGTATCATTTCCTCTTATGGGCGTAATCCAATCATTGGAAGAACCAACACTTGGGATACCTAAACTATTGTAAATGGTTTCGAAGTCATCTTGAAAGCCTTTTCCTTCAATCGAAATATGCCTAACTAGGTATTTTGTATTGAAGTTATTGACTGGTGTTTCTTGAATTGTTTTTCCTGCTAGGCAGTTGGTCACAATTTTTTGAAATACAGGTCCTGCTACTTTACCTCCGTAATAATTATCTCCTAGTGGTTCGTTAATCACTACGATGCAAGAGTAGACTGGTTTTTCAACAGGAAAGAAGCCCACAATTGAGGCTTGATAATCTTCTTGATATCCTCTTTTTCCTATTGAAATCTCGGCGGTTCCTGTTTTGGCTCCCATTGGGTAATCTGCTAGATAAATAGACTTAGCTGTTCCTTCCCTTACAACTCCTTGCATAATACTTCGTACTAGCTGTGCATTTTCTTTACTACAAATTCTATCTCTAATAACCTGTGGTTTGAACTCTTCTAGTACTTTATTGTCTTTGGCTACTTTAGTCACCACATATGGTCGCATCATTTTCCCATCATTAGCAATAGCATTTACAAAAGTTAGCATTTGCAAAGGTGTCAACTCCACTTCATGTCCCATTGACATCCAGGGTAATGTGATTCCACTCCAGTCTTTATCATCAGGGGATTTCACATTGGGTTTCACTTCTCCGACAATATCAACACCTGTTGGGCGGGTTACATTCATGCTCTCAAGGCGATTGATAAACTGTTGAGGATCTTTTCCATAGCCTTTTGAAACCAATTTAGAGATTCCCACATTAGATGAGATTTCCATCATTTTTCGGAGAGTAACTGAGCCAGGGTAAAACCAAGAATCTTTGATTTCATGGTCATAATAACTAGCTTTCCCATCTCCTAGATTAACGATTGTATTCTCATTTACCTTTCCATCTTCGAGCAAGGCGACCAGTGAAATGACTTTAAAGGTTGAGCCAGGATCTCCTTTCTGTCCGATAGCATAATTGAAACGCTCTCTATAAGGACCTTCTCTTTTTCCTTTTAGTCCAAGATTAGCAATTGCTTTAATCTCACCTGTTTTCACCTCCATCACCACTGCTGTACCCCATTTTGCTTGATGTTCTAAAACAGCTTCATGCAGATAGCTTTCTACCTTATCTTGCATATCAATATCAATGGAAGTATAGACATCCTTTCCGTTTCTAATATCGAGGTCAGCATCATCATCCATCGGCACCCACTCCCCATTGATGCGGTACATAGACTGCGCAATAGAGGCACCACTGAGATAGTGGTTATAAGTACCTTCAATTCCTACTGGCTTGGAGCTTTCTCGTACATATCCAATTGTACGTTGGGCTAATTTTCGGAAAGGGTTGACCCTACTATCGTATTGTTTGGCGATAAATCCACCTTTATATCTACCTAATCGAAAAAGCGGCCATTTTTCGGCACGTTTCTTCTCATTATAGTTGACATTTTTCTTGACCAGCAAATAGCGTTTACCATTTTTTCGGCCATCGGCAATTAAGGTTCGATATTCTTCTTGGCTTTTATCTTTGAATTCATTAGCTAAATAATAGGCTAGTGAATCGATTGAAGCTTTAAAAAGGCTATCAGAAACGACTTTAGTATCAAATCGTAATTCAAAGAACGGAAGAGAAGTAGCGAGAAGCCTATTATTACTCGAATATAAGTTTCCTCTTTCTCCTTGTGTGGTATCAATTCGGCTACTTACCCTAGCCTCTTCTAACAAGGCATCACCTTCAAAAAATTGAATTCTAAAGGCTTGTGCTAAAATTAAAAAAGCGACAAAACAGAGTGTACCAAACACGATGTACAAGCGTAATAATATGTCTGATTTTACACTCATTCTCCTTCTGAGATATACATTTTACGAGGAGGTGTTTTTAACTTTTTCAGGCCTAATGGTTGTACCAATTTTGTTACTTCTTTTTCTTTACTGCCAAACATTAGATCTGCTTTGGTAGTAAGGTATTGCCACCTTAATTCTCTCAGATCTGTTTGAGCATCTTTAATATCACTCATCGTTTTTTCGGCCAATCTTGCATTAGCAATGTATACCATTCCTAACACACTGATGAACAGCACAAAACTCATATTACTATCTAGCCAAGCTCGGTTTCCTAGCTCCATACGCTCTAAACTATCGAGTATTCTACTCAACATTCTTTTTATAGGATTAGCTGATTGTTGCTGCCGAGCCATATTGCTAGTGCTTTACAGAGTTGTTTCATTTTGAGCATACAATGCTCTATCGTTTGATTTACGATAAAATTGATGGTTTCTCATTAAAAGGTGCTGCACTTGTTACCTCACCTAGCAATAAGATGTTGAGTGTAAAATATTGCTGTCTATTTCTACGGTAGGTCCAAAACTCACAGGTACTGCTTTACTTGTTTTACAACCAGTAAAGTAAACTCACGGGCTATTTTCTTTTCTTATTTATTTTCCGCTGGCAAGCGTTCGGCAATACGTAATTTTGCACTTCTTGCTTTTGGATTGGCCTTTACTTCTTCTTCAGAGGCGACCATTACTTTTTTGTTGAGTTGCTTGAAGGGATAATAAGCTCTTCCGAAAACATCTTTTTCATCTCTCCCTTCAAAATTTCCTTTTTTAAAATAATTCTTAACAATTCGATCTTCAATAGAATGATATGCCATAATCACTATTCTTCCTCCCTCATTTAGCATTTCTTTTGACTGTTCTAGTAACTCTTTCAAGGCATCCATTTCTTCATTGGCTTCAATTCTAAAAGCCTGAAAAAGGCGAGCATAAAATTGTTGTGGTTTACCATATATAAAAGAGCTAGTAATTGCTTTTAATTGTCCGACAGTTTGAATTGCTTGATACTTTCTTACTTCCACAATTGTATCGGCAATTTTAGCAGCGTTGGTCAATTCTCCATAATCACTTATCACACGTACTAATTCTGGTTTGGGATAGAGTGCCAAAATATGACGAGCCGTCAAAGAAGTATCTTGGCTCATTCGCATATCTAATAGTTCTTCTTCAAACCTAGTTGAGAATCCTCTTCCTGGTGTATTGATTTGATGCCAAGAGATGCCTAAATCTGCTATTACTCCATCTATTTTATTAACCCCTTCCAATCGTAAAAAACGTTGAATATGTCGAAAGTTTTGTGGTATAAATACCAAGCGATGGTCATCAAGCACATTGTTTGCTGCATCTTCATCTTGATCAAATGCATACAATTTGCCCTTTTCGCCCAAATGCTTTAGTATTTCCTTGCTGTGACCTCCACCTCCAAAAGTAGCATCTATATAGATACCATCAGGTTGGATGGCGAGTCCATCAATACTTTCGCGCAACATTACTGACTCATGGTACAGTGTCATTAAATGAAATGGTTTAGTTTGTTAGTATTTCTTAGAACTATATTATTTTAGCCTTTACTGATTAATCTCCTCCGAGCATTTCATCCATCAGATCTCCCATTTCTTCATTTCCTAAAATCTCATCCGTAAGATCAAGCAGTAAATCATCACTTTGTGCCATTTCCTCTTCGTAAGCTTGTTTGTCCCACAATTCTATTTTATCCAAACATCCTTGTAGTACTACTTCTTTTCCGAGGTTAGCAAGCGTCACCAAATCCTTTGGAATAAGTATTCGGTTACTACTGTCTAGTGTTATTTCAGCACTTCCCTGCATTAAAAAACGAACTAATCGTCTTTTTTTTCGGTCGTAAACGTTTAAGCTATTCAACTTTTGCTTAAATTTGTTCCAACCGGAAAGGCTATAAATACTGAGGCACTTTTCGACACCACGATTTATATAGAGCAATCCTCCACCATCTGGTGGCATTTGCTTTATGAAACGAGCAGGAAATTGTAGTCGTCCTTTGCTGTCCAATTTGCAGTTATATTGACCTACAAAATCTGGCATTTACATCGTTAAAAAGTGATTAACTGGCTTCAATACTCCAAAGTTAAACACTTTTGGCCAAAAATCAACACTTTTCTCCACTTTTCTCCACTATATTTTTTTTAGGGGAAAAAATGGCTATGTATAAGTGCCTGAAATCTATTCAGGTTAAAAAAAACATGATACGACTGATTATCAGCGTGTAATGCACGCTAAAATAATTTTATGTTTTTTTCACATTTACATAGTTACTTTTATACCCTCCGAACAAATCGCCTATTTATTGGGCATATTCTTTTTTTC
>JAHDHP010000230.1 GCA_020631245.1 Bacteroidota bacterium
CATGGCTTCACAAAAGCGGCTGTTTCACCAAGCTACCACTACTATCCCTCACGCGGAATTGTGCGAAGTACTAGGTGCGATGTGCGATGAAAGTACTTTTGCCCTTCATTATACATAACTTATTATCGAATGTGTCGTTTTTACAAAGGTATAACGTGAGACAGTTGTTGGGTTGTTGTGGGATTGAGTTGTTGGGTTGTTGTGGGATTGTGTTGTTGTGTTAGTGTTACGCATCCATTTTAATAAGTGGGCGGTCTTCAAGTCTCCTCCTCGGAGGAGATTTAGAGGTGGGTTTTATGCGAAGTGCGAGGTGCGATGGTTTAGGAATATTAGCTGCTTTCAGTCGAAGTGAAATAAGTTTGTATTGATCGAGTATTTGTATATTTGCTAGGATTTTATTTTATTGGGTTTTTTATTATTTCTACTAACCTAAATTATTAACTATATGGCTTCAGCAACACTCAATCAGATATTTTGCCATCGTACAGAAGATTTGGACGGAATTGATGAGCTAAAATTAGCAATACATATTGATGGAGAATTGAAAGAGGTATTTCGTCATAGTATGTTACCTGGTCATAGCTGGCGATTCGATCGCAATTATGAATATAAACAAGAATTAATTTTCCGTTTATGGGAAGAAGATCAAGGAGACACTCCTAGCCTGCTCGCTGAACAGCGTTTGACTAATAAAGCACATAAAGGGAAACGAGAAAAAAAATACGATCATCCTAAAGCGGTATACTGGTTACAATATACCGTAGAAAAAACACCTGAGTTTGTAAAAAAAGAACGCACTAGAGTCAGAGTGGGCGGGAAAGGAAATGTAAAACCGAAGAAACAAACGGCTCCTTCTCAAAAGAAACCAACTAGGGCAAGTGGTGGTGGTGATACCAAAAATATTGAAGTGGTAAAAGATGCTGGACCTATCTTAGAACAAATGGAATCTAGCATCATGCAATTTAAGGAGTTTAGACCTAGTTTACATGGCATGCCTTTCCGAAATCGCTTTAAGTTCAAACTAAGATTCCGTATTCCTTTTATCCCTAAAATTGCCTCTACTTATGGTTTGTGTGGAGGTATGTCGAGTTTAGCCGCCGACTGTTTTCAAGAGCACCAAACCGTACCTTTTATGGAAGAGCCACCCGCTATAGGCACGGGTTTATATAGCGATTTGCTAGATCGCCAGTTGAAGTCATTTGGAAAAAACTTTATGCATTTACTGACCTTCTTCCAATGGTGGCGAATGTATAGTACCCATCAAACCCAACAAAAGACCTTGAAAGAGTGGCAACAACTCAAGCTCCAATTGGACAATGGGCAGCCTTGCCAATTAGGCATTATGTACGTAGATGAGCATACAGGTAGCTTATGGGACAACCACCAAGTATTGGCTTATGCCTATGAGCAACCCAATAACGAGATTGTTTATATCCGTATATATGATCCCAATTTTCCTAAACGAGATGATATTTACTTAAAAGGAACATTCAATGAGGTAAATGATGGTTCTAATGTTGTACAACGCTTGGTATGTGAACAGGTTATTCCTGATCGTGGAGCTACTAAAATTAGAGGCTTTTTTAGATTACCAATGAAGCTTATTAAGCCAGAAAAACACTCCTAGAAATGTACACTAAAAAAGGGCAGCAAAAATATTTTTGCTGCCCTTTTTTAGTGTATCATTTATTGGAAATCTTATCCTACTCCTGCTGCTACTTGCATTATTTTTACCAATGCAACACTTATCACCAATCCTAGTAATACTTTTCCAAAATCGGATGCTACTGTTTTGAAAAGTGGATTTCCAGCCTTTTTTTCCATACGGAAACGAATAGCTATTTCACGACCTGCCAATAGTCCGATAAATACCCAAGTGGTACTCATTGGTAATTTGGCTTCCCAAAGTCCTAATGCATTGTACTTGAATAAATACAACACCACTCCAAACATAAGATCGACAAAAGTAGCGGAGCGAATATCGGCTGTATTCGTTTTACTTTTCACAATTTCCTGAATGGCTCCACCTTTCTGGTAGAAAATAAAGGCGAGAAGCCCTAGCAATATTATCAACGAAAAAAGAAATGGAAAGACACCTAAATTACTTAAGCCACCACCTGGTTCTTTTTGCAATAGATAGATATAGATATTGGCTAAGTCTTGCGTAAGCCACTGCGACCATAGAAAAGCTGTTGCTCCCCATTGGGCAAAGGTCCAAAAAGTACGATTCGTCCACAGAGAATTATCACCTGGCTTGTCAAGTGGCAACTCAATAAATTTCTTTTCGGTTAGTTTGGTTATCGCTAGATAAATAATCCCAGCAGCTATAAAAGCAATCAGATAACCCATTCCCGACTTTTGTACCATTCCCATCAAATCTTTAGAAGAGAAGAAAGTAATAATTAGGAAAGTAGTACTAACAGGAATACCAAATCGAGTAAGGAACATAAGCACTAATGGAGGTAAGACAAACCACCAACTCAACTGTGAGGGAATGGTTACTTTGTCAAGACGACCATAAGCTATATCCCCTTGCATCCATCCATATACTAGCACAATCGTCAGAATACTCCCTGCAAAAGCCCATAGTACATACCAGGGCTGTTTTTCATTTGAGGTAAGAAATGTTCCTAGTGTTTGTATGACATCATTTCCAACTACCGAATAAGCTGCCAATGCAAAGCCTATCAACATGACCATTTGTGAGGAAGCCATTCCTGATAAAGCCATGATAATAATTAGGACAATTGCAACAGCACCTAATATTCCATACTGACGCAATTTTTCTTTATCACCAAAAAGGTCTCCCAAAAACGCTGTTGTGTTTTTATTAGTTGCTGTAAAAGTTGCTACTAATATACCTAATATGACAATAATAAGCGATGCTTCCATGCACTGAAATTTTCTTAATTTAGACAATTGAAATTCGAGTGCAAGCTAACATATTTTAAGCTTTCATGAAGGTGCAAATTATTATTTCTATGTTAAGGAATGGTGAACTTACTTACCCAAAAATGACCATTTGTGATTTTATCACAAATGGTCATTTTTCGAGTTAACATTATTCTTTTATCAACTTTGAATGAAGTGTCTCTTTTCCATTTGAGAGCCTTAATAAATAGGTGCCAGATGCCCATGTTTTCATTGACAATTCGTGTGCATATATACACTCGGTAGATAGTAGTTGTTTTTTATACACCATGCGACCAGTAATATCAAATATGGTTAATTGAACAGTTTGTCCTGTAGACATTTGAAAGCGCAATTGTACCAGATCAGAAGAAAGAGAAGGATTTACTTCTATCCTTTGTTCTATCACCTCTCCTCGACTAGCTACTAGCGTATTTGGTGCATATAATACGCTCCCATTATAATCTGTCCAACTAAGGCGGTAATAATATTGTCCGCAATTTATATGATCAGTAAAGGAGTAAGATTGGTATTTAGAGGTAGTACCTGCCCCTTCAATCGTAGTAATAGGATAGAAGTTGACTCCATCATTGGAACGTTCGATGGTGTAGAAATGATTATTCGTTTCATTGGCTACTTCCCACTCTATTGTATTTCCTTCCTCATTTATTTTGATGGTTATATCTAATAAGCCAATAGGTGTGGTATTGACTTGGCAATTAATAGGAGAGTCTTCAAAAATAAGGATCGTTTCATCACAACCCGTTTCGAAAAAACTGACTTCATAACTTGGAGTAGCAGCATCAAAAGACCTACTTACTGACCCTCCAAAGGTAGTAAAGTCATCAAAACCCTCAAAATCGCCACCAAATATATATTCATATCGTTGGTCAAACTCAGGAAGTCCACCTGCTGGCCGAATGGTTACAGTAAACCGATCTTGATTTCCGTCATAATCACCACATGCCTCATTGATCGTATAAGTCATTGGTTTAAGGAACACATAGGAACGCCCTAAACTAAAGGCAGTACATTCATTAAAGATTGGTTCTCCTAAATCAGCGTCTACATCTACTACTATAGGAGAAATATAAAACATGACATTATAATCTATTCCTGTTCCTTCGAGTTCTACTAGTGTTTTTTGATCAGAATCACTAATCAAATACACTTGGTCAATGGTATCATTTTCTTCTGAGTGGAATACATACAATAAAGTTTGTCCATCTTCTACTATTGGATCTAGCTCTCCTACAGGACTTGTCGCGATCCCTTCACAAACATACTCTATATTGGCGAGTGAATTAACCTCGCCTGCTGATGACTCACAAACACGTTCCTCTTTCACACAAACGGGTTCTGTAAATTCAATTTGCGAATTACATCCCGATTCTAATCCTGCTACCTGTATAACTCTAGGAGTAATGGTATCGCCCGTAATAGGGAAATACAGCGTCACAATCTCATTGACTGTTATTGCTTCGGTATCATCTACGATATAATCAATCTCTGTTCCTTCTACCAGAATATCTACTGCCCAAGTGCTATCTTCTTCGGCACAATAAGGAGCCGTGATAGTCGTGATGGCTGGTTGTGCATATACATTAAAGTTGACTTCAGCTACAGCATCACATAATTCGAGTGGAATCGTATAAGTAACGGTATAGTTACCAGGGCCTAACAGCGGAAAGAACTGCCCAGATAAGGCAAATAAAATTCCGTTTCCTGTCCAACGTCCACCTGGTTCGGTTGCTTCTAAAAGTCGAATATCCTCATTGTAACAATAATCGTCTGCCCCTGTAATTTCTACCTCCACTTCTGGCGATACGATCACCACCGTTTGAGTAATTTCATCAAATTTATTACAAGTTTCATTACTAGCTACTTTAAGAGTTACTTCGTATTCACCAGGAAATTCATAGGTATGAGATGGCTCTTCTAACGTAGATGTTTCTGGATTGTTGGGATCACCAAAATCCCATTCGAAAGAATCTGCCTTTACACTTTTATTCACAAAATCGACTGTGTAAGGTGCACAACCATCAATAGGTGCGCGAAAATCTGCTTGTGTGGGTATTTCATCTATTTCAATTACCTTAATAATCTTGCGAATCGCATCACTATTGTTACAGGTATTTTCGGAAGAAGCAACTAATACGACCTCATATTCACCTGGCTCATCAAAGGTATGTGTCGGATTGACTTCTGTAGTAGTACCTGGTTTGTTAGGATCACCAAAGTCCCATTCATAATCCTCGCCTTGGAAAGTTGTATTTTCAAATTCGACTGTAAGTGGTACACATCCTTGTGTAGGAGCGACAAAGTCGGCAATAACCGAACTAGCTTCAAAGGCAAATTTGATAACCCCTAAATTACAGTTTACTGAATTATTGGTTTCTGAGTAGGCTCCATCTGTTGTAGGAAAACTATCATTACCTCCACAGCCTGCACATACAGCCTGATAGATTAATCCTTCTTTATCAAATCGGCTAGTTCCTCCATCAACATGCTCTGAAGACCTTCCTCCAAAATAAGTCGCATATAGTAATGCTTTGGCATCTTCATCTAAGACGATAAAGTAAAAATCAGAACCATCTGTTTCTTTTTGGAACGCATCATCTGTAATAGGTAAGTCTCTAGTTACTAAGCCACTAGTTGAGAAACTTGCTCCCCAACCTGATACGTATATTTTGTTACACTTATCTACTAGGAAGGCAGAAGGAGAAATATCAGGATCACCATCTCCACGTCCAAAGATGGTAGAAAAAACGGTTTCGGAGAGGTCATTATTGAGTTTGTGAATAAACTGTCCACTGTTATCATTGCTATATACATCGGCTGTAACGGGGTATGCTCCTTCGGTTTGTCCTACTACATACACATTTTCATCCGCATCAATATCGACAAAATAACATTGGTCGTAGTCACTTGTTCCTAAGTAAGTAGCTGCTTCTATGGTAGTTCCATCATTTGATATTTTGGCGATAAAACCATCAGCAGAGCCACCACTGAAAGTTGGTTGAACAGCCCCTGATATTGTGGGAAAATCAGGGCTATCGGTACCTCCACTTACATAAAGGCTTCCATCTTCTCCTACTTTCATGGAATAGGCAGCATCGCGAGCTGATCCTCCTAAGTAAGAGGCCCATGCAAGTTCGGTAAGATCTTGATTGAGTTTAAATACACAACCATCTTGTGATCCTCCTATATTAGGTTGAAAACTATTGCTTGTTTTGGGTAAATCTCTAGAAAAAGTAGAAGAAGAGATATAAATATTATCGGCAGCATCTAAGAATACTTCTCCTCGCAAATCATCTGCATAATTATATGCTAAGTTGGGAGCCGTACTAAGTCCATCAATCGAAGAACCTCCTAAATAGGTAGAGCCTTTTAGCCTTGTTCCTTCCGTATTGAGCTTAGTTACTACAATATCAGAACCTGTTGAATTGAATAAAAAAGAAAGGCTCCCTTCAGAACCTACGCTCCCTCCTGCGAAACTCGTATCGAATGCTTCTTCCAATACGGGGTAATCGTCTGAGCCACTAACTCCCATGATGACTAATTCATTACTACCATTGACAATCATACTATGTGGCGTTTCGTTACCTGTAGAACCACCGATATAGGTAGAGTAAATCAATTGATTACCCGTAGCACTAAACTTGGAGATTCCCATATCTGTTTGTACTCCATTGAAATTGATTTGGAAAGCTCCATCAGTAGTCGGATAATTAAATCCAAAGACAATTCCTCCTCCATAGAGTTGTTCGTATTGATCATAGGTAGCGGTAAAACCGAAGTTATCGGCATAAGAACCTGAATAAGAAGAAAATACAAGTCGTGGATCAATAATAAGGGGAACATTTGCTTCATAACCTGCTGGAAAATGAAAGCGAACTGTCTTCCCTATCACCTTAAATTCACAAGGAACTTGTACCATTTTCTTATTGATATACTGATAAGCAAAGGGTACATCTTCAATAATGGTATTGACAGAAGTAACGATGTGTAAGCGTCCTTTCTGGATGAATATATCATCAGCATGTTCGTAGCGAAGTCCAATTTGCTTGGCATCGGCTCCTTCTTTTACAATGAAGTCGTATTTCATATTTCCTTCTTCATTGTATAGTTGTAAATCAATTCCTGTATAGAGGTTTTCGTATCTTACTTCGTGATAACTGTTGACATGTGATGCCCATTTGGAAGGGTCTTTTCCAAGATAATAATTGTGGTAAAAACCTGCATCACAAGACGATTTGATTCTTGTTTGAGGTCTTGCTCCTTCAAAATGCACTTGAAAGGCGTGAAGATTTAAGATAGGACTATCTTCTGTTTTATTTTTATTGGTTCGTTGATGCACAAGGTAGTCATGTAGATTGGATTGGGCATTGGGGTCGATCAATAACCAGGTAAGGCGATCTTTTTCTAAGAATAGGCGCGCATCACTGAAGATGGCTTGATGACTCACTTGTTCTGGCCATTGTCCTTTGTTTTCAGTAAAAAAGAGGTGTTTGTTTTGTTTTTGGTCAGTTACTTCACAGGCGAGGCTTGTGGTTGGCACATAGCATAGCGCGCATAGAACGAGTAGGATTACTTGTTGTAATTGCTT
>JAHDHP010000231.1 GCA_020631245.1 Bacteroidota bacterium
CAGTTGGAATGGGGGTTTCTTGAAGCGTCCAGGTATCAGTATCAGGAAGTCCAATTGGCCGTTTGGCTAGGATAAGCTGTTTATTCATGGTATTTTGATTTTTGTGATGTACGAAGATAGTATGCTTTATAAGAGTATGAAAAATATTAATGATTTTTTGGTGACTTATTAAATCGAATGAATCTGATCGTCTAAATTTTTTCGCACATTTTATCACCAAGAATTCGATGTTTAAACATCGAAATTGGAACATTCCCTCAAATTGCCCGTACAAACACATAGAATAAACATAAAGGACTAAAAATAAACATGTAAATAATAATTAAAATGAAAAGAATTATTACACTCTCTTTCCTTTTACTAGCAATCCAATTCACCTTTGCTCAAAATCTCGAAATCAATGATGTCACTGATTTTGCGACTACGATTATCAACGAATGTGGGGATGCAGATACTTTAAAGGTAGACCTTATCAATTGCTGTTCTGCCGATCCATTAGAGAACGTGACCTTAGCTATTGATTTACCCGACTATGTGGAGTATGTGGATGTCGTCTCTAGTAGTGATTTGAATGGTGTCAATGATGGGGATGTTACTTTTCCGGTATTTAATTTTGGTGATTTAGCCTATTTAGATACCATTCATTTAGCCTATTTGGTACGCGCGCAATGTGGCGCAAACTCTGAGAGTTTGTTAGAGCCATTATATGATGCAGACTATGGTCTAGGAGGAGGAACGCAATATGAATCAGGTACAGGACAGAATTTAGTAACTTATATTAAAAAGCCTTCTATTCAGTTTGAGGCAGTAGAAAACATCCTCAAAACCGATGGAGTAGCAGGACAATCGTTTACGCGATCTTATAAAGTATATAACACAGGTTTATTTTCAACTCTCAATGGTTTTGAGTTCGAGTCGTCGGTAGAAGCAGGAGCAGAGTTTGTAGAGTTAAGTGTCAATGGACAAGTGGTTTCGCCACAGGTGAATGGAACAACGATTACCTATTTTGTCAATGAGCGACTAGGTAATATTGATGATTTTCCAAGTGATGAAGTAATTATTGAAGAAACTATTTTGGTGACAGGTTGTACTGATCCGAATAGTGGAACGATTAGTTATGTGCGTTGGGGGTGTGATGGTGGAACCTGTGAAGAGGAAGATTTATTCCCGAATATTCAAACACCTACGGGAACACCAGCAGTAGCTGCGATACTCGAAATTAGTGAGCTACCTGCTTGTTGGGACGATTTAGCAGAAGGAAAAATTACCTTCACTAATAATGGTACAGGTGTCGCTACCGATGTTACTTACACCATTAATAATCACAAAGAAAATTTTGATCAAAATTATATCCTTGAAAACTCTTTCGAGATTCAGTTAGAAAATGGAAGTCGTTCTTCTCTCACACTAGATAGCGCGACAGAGCCATACCCAGGGCCTCCCTGTTATAGTGGAGGTACTTTGAATAGTCAACTTACCTTTGTTATACCTTTTATATTTCCAGGTGAAACCTACACGGTTTATTTCGATTACCAACGTTGTGTACTAGAAAGCCCTAGTCAGGCATGTAACAACCGCCAATTATTTGAGCATTGGTACGGAAGTGGTGAGTTTGGTGGAACCTGTAATTTCCCAATTACAGCTATCCCGCGACAATATCTCAATTCGGGTGAGTTTCACTGGACAGGTTCTTTCTCGGATGGTACCTTAGAATTTTGGCCCAACCAGGTAGGTAGTTTTGAAATTACTTATTCTGATGGTCTCCTAGAAGGTTTCACTGATGATGGTTCTGGTTATGTCCAAATTGAAATTGACTTGCCACCTGGCTTATGTCTGTCTGGACAAAATGACTTTGAATTTCGACAAGGATACAGTACAGGAGTATTACCATTAGATGTGGATTATAACCAGTCTACGGGTATTATTATTCTCAAATATCCAACAGGAAGTTATAATAGTCATCGCCTCAATTTCAATGCAGAAGTGTGTTGTGATGCCCCTGATATTTCCTTTGGATGGCAGTATGTAACGGCCCAAGCGAGTTTCGTTCCTAGTGGAGGCTGTTCTAGTGTGCGTCATTACCTAAATTGTGAATTTAATACGCCTATTCGTTTACACTGTCCTGTTCCTGGCTGTACAGAAGGTGGGATGCGTTTCCTTTCTTTCACTACCGAAAGAACCACTTTTGGAGAGGCAGACAATGATGATAACGGACAAGCAGATGGAGGAAGTTTAGATCATTCGCTTATTCGTAAAGATCGTTTGATGATTGATGATGAATTTGAGTCGGTATTTACAGGAGTGATAGAAACAACAGCAGCACCTAATCCTCAATCCTTTGAATATGGTTATGCGAGTACGAATATGCCAGTAATAGGAGAGAGTGTGATTATATTAGATGCGGCTGTACGTATTTATGATAGTAGTACAGGGACTACTTATACCTGTTCAAATTTACCAATGCAGGAGGGAAGTAGTGGAAGTGGGAAAACATGGAATTTTGATTATAGTCCTGCAAGTTTGATTAATGCAGGTTGTAATAATATCCCTAGTGGATTTGTATTTGAGAATGGAGACTCTATTATTATTAATAGTAATTACAAATTGACAGGTTCTTTCTCAGGTACTAAGGTAGATATTTTTAATACGAATTTTTATGTCAGTACTATTCCTGATCCTTCATCGGCTGCTGATCGTTACCAATGTGAAAACTATACGCGCCGTATTACTGCATTTGGATATAGCCTCAATAACCTCGGTAACCTGAACCATACCCTCGAAGGATGTGGCTATCAAAACTTAGGTTTAGAATATATTGGAAGCTATTACAATTCCTTTTATATCGGAGATAACTCAGGCTATGGAAGTGCCTTATTCCCTTATGAATTTCGACAATTAGCTGCCGTAGGTAAAATGGAATATGAAGTGCCGACAGGATACGAACTAGAATCTATCAATGTAACTTTACGCCAAAATACAGGTAGTTACAGTAGCCAAGCCTATACGCGTGAAGTGTTTCCTTCTCAAGTAAGTGGTACGATGCATACCTTCGATTTTAGTAAATTATATGCAGGTAAAGGAGGCGATATTCCAATACCTGATGATGGATTCCGAATCTTCTTTTCTCCCAAATTACGTGCAGTGTGTGATGCGATCCCCCAATCTGGTAGCTTGGAACAAACTTATACCAATACCTTTTTGAATGATAATACCCTTACCAGAACAGGTACTGCTAATTTCCAAATGATTGGCCCGAATTTGTTATTTAGCCTTATAGGAGCGCAAATTCAAGATGGTGTTGATAAAGTGGAAAGTTTCGATATAAAAATTATTAACAATGCTTCCAATTCTCCCGCCGAATATGTCTTCTTCGGCTTTGAATCCAATCCCAATATACAAGTAGATTCGGTGTACAATGTTACGTCAGGGCAATGGCTCGTTAAAAATAGTGACTTTTGGGAGGTAGGAGATATAGCAGCGGGTGGAAGCTCTGTGCGATTGCGATTATATACCAGTTATACTATTTGCGACTTAACCTATTTCGATATTTTCACAGGTTGGGATTGTGGGACTTATCCGAGTAATGCAGCAAATAATTCTTGTGGTATTACTACTACTTCGCTTGGACTCAGCCCCATACACCCAGAATTGCAGGTAGCAGTTAAAAACAAAGCCCTAGTATATAGCGATCTTTGCGAAACTATTGATTATACCGTTTCGGTATCAAACCGAGATCCTGGTGTTGCCACTGACCTTTTCTTAGATTTAAAACTGCCTTTTGGAGCTGGTGTGAGCTATATTCCAGGCCATTCTAAAATTACCTATCAAGGAACAGATTACAATGCTGAACCTACCAAAATTAATGATTATTTATACCGTTGGGATGTCTCAGATATCGTCAATGAAATTGAAGAAAATGGCTTGCGTCCGTATGGAGAGAAACCAGATAATGAGTATTTGGCAACAGTAAGAGTTGCTTCTGGGTGTGGTTTTATTTCGGGTAGTACGGTACAATTCGAATCGAATGCTACCGAAATTTGTGGGCGACCTTTAAAAGCTGCCAACGATGCGACTTATCCGATTGTACTCAATAGTGCTGCCAATCTCAATCAGGTATATGTGCCACTTATGAGCCAAGATACCACCGACCGTAGTCGCTTCCGAGTTATGATGATTAATCTAAGTCCAGAAACAGCAATAGCTACCTCTTCTAATGATCATTTTTATCTGTCTATTCCTCAAGGATATACCTATACCATTAATAGTACCAGCTTTAGCCAATATGAACCAAGTGCTATTGAGCCAACTATTACTGAATTTCCAGGAGTTACACGCCTAGAATGGGATTTTGCAGACGATATTCCCACGAATGATACCATGATTTGGGACATACAATTTGAAGTAGATAGTGCGGCTATTGCTTGTGATATTGTGGAGTTTTTTGCACAAACAGTTACTGAACTCCAAGATGTGTGTATTGCAACAGGAGAAACTTGTGGCGTATTTGCCGAATCAAAAGATCAACTATTCTACTTCTCCAATTGTGAAGGTAGCGGAACAGGAAAAATGTCAGGGCTAGAGAGTAATGGTTCATTAGCATCTAAAATTGCACTTCGAGATTACAAAATGCACAAAACGGGAAAACGAAAAATAGTCAGGAAGAAAGACTTAATGAAATTTACAAAACAAAATGTAAAGAGTGGAGCAGTGACAGCTAACTCTTTATTCAAGTCAGGAAGCTCTAATATCCTTGACTTTATTCCTGAAAGAGCCATTTACTCTACCAAAGCCTATGTCTCTACACCAGAAGATTTGGTGAATATTACCAACGCAGTAGAGGTATTTGCAGTAGATTATTTCAAACGTGATACACGTATGGGAGCTATCTTGGCAACAGCAACACAATTTAACGTGTATGAACATACCAAAACAGTTTGTGATCGTTTGAGTGGAGCAAGTCTCGAAAATATCGAACACGTCCAAATACAACAGTATCCTTTCTTGATGTACACCCTCAAGCAAGAGGATGGAACCATAGAGTATGGAGTGAGCTTTGTTGCTCAAGAGACAACTAATAACGAATTACTAGTAGATAACCATTGGATCAACGAGCAATACGATAAAGGAGAACTTAACTATAATTTCCAAGTATGGGCTTCTTCTCCTGAGTTAAGCATTGATCTTGCTGATCGAGTACTTCGTATGATGGGACAAAACCAAACACTAAGTTTTGCCAATCAAAATTTACCAAACCGCCCTCGTGTATTTGTCAAGCAAGGAGGTTATGAAAATGGACAATTATGGTTAGCGATTCAAAATGAAGTAGCGGCAGAAGAGCTGACCATCACTGGAACATTAACCCGTTCTGAAACAGGTGCCACTGAGCGATTCACTGAAACGATCCCTTTATCAGGAGAAACATCAGAAATGATTTATCTTGATAAAGGAGGCTTATACGATATTGGTCTATCGCTCCGCAATGAAGTAGACGGGCAAGCAGATGTGATTTATGCAGCCGATGGTACTTGGTTCCTCGATTATACCAATACAGGAGCAGAAGTATTGGAATATAAGGTACAACCTGCTTTTATTCATGCAGATAATACAAGCCACATAAATGATACTTATTTAGTAGAACGTGACATTCAATTACAAGGTAATGTAAAAGAGTACCTCGCTATTGTGCGTAACCTAAAGAGCCGAAACCGCACCATTGATGTCTCTAATCTAAATGAGCTTGTATTTACCGCCAAAGGAAGCCAAGCTATAACCATTACACTTGCTAAAGCAGGTATTTCTAATTGGAACCAGCAGTATCGTCGAACCATCAACTTATCCGAAGAGCTAAAAGAATACCGCATTCCACTGACTTGGTTTAGTAATGAAACAGAAGAAAAGCTAAACCCCAATGATTTATTAAGTATGTCTTTTACTGTCAAAGGAAATGGCGAATTCTTCGAACCTGTCAATCTCCAATTGTCAAATATCTACTTTGCAAAAGGAGAAGAACCTATGGTAATCTTAAATGATCCAAGTGAAGTAGTTGCGAGTCCTAATCCTGCAACAACAAGTACTAACATCAGTTTCTACCTCGAAGACGATAGCCCTTTACTGATTGAAGTGTTTAATAAAGCAGGACAAAAAACAGCAAGCAACTACCAAACTTTCTTCAAAGGGCAGAATCAAGTCACGATGAATGTCGAGGATTATCCCGCAGGGATATATATGGTGGTGTTAACCTCCAATTTTCATCAACGTATCACAAAAATTGTCGTGGAATAAACGATTTACGTTTGAACGATGGAATGATAAACGTAGAGGCGCAAGATTTTGCGCCTCGCGTCCAAAATGTCAGACGTTCAAACGCCCATCGTTTTTGTAACCTTTTCCTTATCTTGGTATAAACAAGCAAACCGTTTTTTAACAAAGTTTATACCTAATCATGAGAAAACGCACAAGTTTACTTTTATCATTATTATGCTTACTGCTGTACATCAACCCCTTGCAAGCCCAATTTATCGTCAATCCTACTTCACATTGTACCACCAATTGCAATTTTACTCACCTCAGTGCCGATACCGAAACCACCTCTTTTCTAAAAGATGAAAATACGCTTTGGATAGGAACAAATGGTGGTCTCATTCAATACGATCAAACAACACATACCTATCAAAAATACACCACTCGTGATGGTTTGCCTAGTAATGCTATTACGGCTCTAGTAAAAGGAAAAGATGAAGTCTTATGGGTAGGTACAGAACAAGGATTAGTAAAGCTTCAAGATGATTGTTTCTACTATGATGAAACACGGAAATTTGATAATCCCTACTTGGTTCACGTTACACACCTAGAAATGGATGCTTTGAACCGACTTTGGGTGACACAAGCTGGTTCGAGTTATCACACCATTGTCTATGATCCTGCTACCAAAGAAGCCTTCACGCTTTTTTCCAATTATACCGACGAAGAATGGATTCGACCAGATGATATGGTGAATGGTACCAATCAGGAGATGTGGATATTGATGTCAGTAGGAGGTCAAGCCCAAACCAAACAACTAGCCCGATATGATCTAGTGACAGAGCAATTGGAAATTAAAAAGACAGGTCTCCCCGCTAATTATCAATCAGATGAAATAATGCTTGATAAAAATGGAGATGTCTGGTTTTCTACTAACCATCAAATTTATCAATACCTCGTTGGTAGTGACGAACTGATTTTACGAACCGATTTAACAAATAATTGGGTAGGTAAATTCGCACTCCTTGAAAATGAAAGTGGACGAATAAACCCTTATTTCAATCAGCGAAATTGGAATATTATTTATCAAAATAATGAAGAAACAATTCGATATGAATTAGGAGAACATCATTTTTTCTACATTAATAACATCCAAACAATTGATAATGAATTATGGCTCGCTACGAATGAGGGAATTTTAAAACAATCAACCAACGATCCTAGTGGCTTCGAAAAACAAACCCCTGCTTTAAAAGCGGAAATCACAAAAA
>JAHDHP010000232.1 GCA_020631245.1 Bacteroidota bacterium
GCCGCAATATTATTGATGACTTTGCGCTTTTTGGGACCAAAGTTATAAGTTGCTTGCCAATTGGCACTGCCTTTACTTTCATTTGCAGAAACATTATTGAAAATAACTTTGGTTGTATCACCTCCACTACTTAACAGCATCTTCCACATACTTTTGGCTTTTTCACCTTCAAGAGTGCCAAAAGCAGGATCATGAAATACAATATCATCATGATAACAGGCAATCATACCATCTGCATCTGCGTTAGCAAAGGCAGTATAAAAATCGGTAATTAGGGCTTGGTGTGGGTGAATTTTTGACATGTTAGTAAGGCTATCTTGTTGGGCAAACAAACATTGAAAAGATAATAGGCATAAAGTTATAAGGGCGATTATACATTTCATCATGTATGTTAATTAAGTATTGGAGTCTTCGTTTTCTTCAACTAATTTTTGGATATAAGAGGTAGGAATATCAAACATTTGGGCAATTTGATCAAATGTCAATATCTTCAGATTTACAGCTTGTAGTATAGCATGGTCTCTTTGGCGTTTAACCTCTTCTTTCGCCTCTTTGACTTCCTCTTTTGCCTTTTTAACTTCTACTTGCATTTCCTTTATTTCCTCTTTCATCTCCTTCTTTATTTTTTTTCGCTCTTCTTTGGCCCCTAGTTTATACAAGTAGCTGGTTGTAACATCAATATCTATTGGCATATCATTAAGAATTTTTATGGTTTTATTGTCTAATTTACGCAATTTTGAGATCATTGTCAATTGTTTCAAATAGCGTTAGTCCAATTCACGCTCTAAGGTAGTTTGTAACTTTGGTTGTAGGGGTTTATAATCTTTAATCTTGAAATCCGATTGCCATTCTACCAGTTTTACAAAAATAGAATTGATATTTTCTTTGAAAATTTTATCATATTTATTCCCCTCTGTATCTCGTTTTTTTGATTTATTACTCATAAGTTTATTTCTTTTGTCTATAAGAATGACTTATGAGCAGGCATTTTTTCCCGCTGACAGGGTTTTTTTTATGTGATGACAAAAGTATAGCCTCTTAGTTAATAGGTTTGACAAGCCGAAATCCTCCTAATCTTACCGCCTCACTAAATGCAACCGCTTGCCCCTCGAAATAAAATTGTCGATCTTTGTATTGCACTTTTTTAACATCCATGAAAAAATAGTATTCCCCTCTTTTTTGAAGTAAGTGGGCAGTGTTTTCATTTATGGGAAAGATTTGTAGATATTGAATCATTCCTTGTTTGGATAGTTCTTGTAGTGGGATTTCTTGTTTTTCATTAAGCGTAAAGGCATATTTGGTACCACCACCTGGCATTCCAAACCACGGAATGGTAGTCATTTGCATGACCGAAACATTTGGAATTTCTGCTTGTACATAAAAGAAGAGTTTTTGGTAGGTTTGAAAAACTGGAGGGAGTGATTTGCGCTCGAATGGTTCATCAACATCCCAGAAAAAGATCCCTTGATTTTTCCATGCTTGGTCACTGGGATTTGGAGTCGCTTCAGGAGAAAAATAATGCATAAATAAGCGATAAGCCATTAATTGAAGGGGGGATTGCTCAATTTGTTGAAGTAGCTGTGGTGACATATTGGATGTGTATTTGATGATAAGTAAATAATTAAGTGCGAAAACACAAGATTTGTTCCGTTTTAAATATAATGATATGGTAAACAGTTTAGTAATTATGATGGGAAGCCTAATAGTCTCACCTATCATCGGGTATCTGATTTATTACCTAACAGCTAATGCATTAGGTATACGTACTATTTTATTAGGAGGGATATATGGTTTGAGTATATTGGTTGTTCTTGCCATTTTATCTAATATTATTACCACCTCTTCCAATTTGAATTGGGTATTAGTTGGCATTTTGTATTTTGCCATTTGTTGTTTGTTATGGGGTTTTTACTTTAATACTCCCAAAGGAGGCATGAAAACTTTTAGCCTTATTGGGATGGTACTTGTTTATGGAGTTGGTTATCTACTGGGAACACTTGGGTTTGTAATTTTATGGTATATCATGTCGGATTTTACCCTGTATCAAGAGGAAGATTTGGGACATGGATTGGTGTATCAAGAACGTTCTATTACTGGTGCTTTATCTGGTAACCAAGGTACGGTGGTAGAGATTCGAAAGACAGTACCAGGGTTACCTTTTTTACTCTATAAAACAGCAGGGAAAAAATACTTGAATGAAGGGGTATATCAGAAGTCAATTGATGTAGTTTATGAGGCAGATCGTAAGGTGGTAGTGATGAAATCTCGAAATGATGAATGGGGAGATGAGATAGTAATTGAATAAATGGCAAATAATGCAAATGTATTCCTTTTTTTGTATCTTGCTATTATTACACTAAAACTCCACAAACCGATTGTTCATGAAAATAGCTTCGATCACTAGCAATGAATGGATTGCCCAGATTAAAAATGGAGATAGAGCTGCGTTAGATCGTGTGTATACGACTTATCGCGATGAATTTATAACTTGGATGCGTTTTAGCTATTCCTGTAGTGAAAATGATGCTTTGGATGTTTTTCAAGATAGTGTGATTGTATTGTATAGACAAATTATGTCAGGGAAAATAGTGGAGTTGAAAAGTAGCCTCAAAACCTATTTGTTTGGAGTTGCCAAGCGGGTATGGTTGGATCGTAATAAACGGCAAAAGATAAAGACGAATGATATTGAGAATTATCATCATTTGCAAACAAATGAAATGGCTGTAACTGAACAGTTAAATGAACGCCAATTAGTAATGAAGGAGTTACTTTCTAAATTAAGAGAGCCTTGTCGTAGTATTATTCACCTGTTCTACTATCGCAAATTTAGTTTGGAGTCTATTGCACAGGAAATGAATTATAGTTCGAAGGATGTAGCAAAGGCACAAAAGGTGCGATGTATGAAGGGATTTCGGAAAGTAGTGACGAAGCAGTATAGTCAAGGAGAAATATAAATAACGATTAACGATGCGACGATGAACGTCCGACGGTGGAACGAACGTTCAATCGTAAATCGTCGGACGTTTAATCGTTAATGTTTCCCTTTTTGAAAATAACACCATTAAGGTATAGAACAGGGGGAGTAAAGAATATAAAAAGAGGCAGGTGAAATTTGAAAACACGTCGTATTTAAAGTTTATAATCATGTATAGCGATAATGAAAAAACAGCATTAATAGATAAGGTTTTACTCGGCACTGCAAGTCCAGAAGAAACGATTATCATCGAAAAACTGAAGCAAGAAGATGCCGCTTTTGCTGAGGAACTAGCCTTCCAAATGGATTTTATAGGAAGTTTAGAAGTTGTTGGAAATCAAGATTTAAAAGTCCATTTCCAAGAGTTGGAAGCAGACATACAGACTGCTCAAGCACGTAGTGAACAAGTGGGTAGTGTGAAAGCGAAATTGAATCAGGTAAAAGAACAGATTAATTATACCATAGATCAATTAGTAGCGATGTTTCGCCCTGTGAATAATTACCAAATGGTAATGGGCTATACAGATCGTAGTGGAGGTTTGTCGGTCATACATCCTGAAAATGAATTAGATTGCCAATCAGGAATTCTTTCTTTTGAATTGGAAGCTCCTGCTTCGAATACGATCCAGTTTACTATTGAAAATAATCAACAAGAAATAGTATTAACCAAAGAAGTTGCAGCCAACGAAGCTTATTTTATGATCACCTTGCCTGAAGGTCTTACACCTGGTATTTACTACTGGAAGCTAAGTCATAAAGAAGAATTAGTAATGGGTAATTTTTATGTACAGAAGGAGTTGATGCCTGCCTAACCAATAAGTATGTAAGCCGACCAAAACTTAGGGTCAGCCAATTTTTCTTGTTTTACAAAGTCTCTTTTAACATCTCGTAAGGCAGTCGCATAGCTATCACCCGCCAACACATAAGCAAAGAATGTTTCAATGAGTTGTGCGCTAGGTTCATCATAAACTTTGAAGAGCGTAAATACAACATGTTTCGCGCCTGCATACAAGAAGCCTCGATTGACTGCCATCATTCCTTCGCCCTTTTCTAGCTTTCCGATACCACTTTCACAACTGCTCAATACCACCAAATCAGCCCTTATATTGAGCAAATAAGCTTCTTGCATCGAGAAAATACTATCTTTTTCCATCGCTTCATTAGACAAGTCGGCAGATCGTTCTTCCCTAGCTCCATCAACTACCATATCAGTTGTATTGGATGGATAAAATACTAAACCCGATAACTGTGGTTGTTCATCATGTACCAATCCATGCGCGGCAATAAGGAGAAATTGCACCTCATTCGTATGTTGAATAAAATTGGCTTTATTCGCTTGATCAAATAAGAAAGTTTTGGTCGGATAACCATATCCATCAAAAAGTTGCTGTACTTGGTTTACTTCCTTTTGAGAATAGGGAAGTGGTTTCCAGTGCGAACCCTCAATACTAGAAGAGCGATCTTGCCAAGATTGTATGGTTGCTTCAGAAACCTTTAAGGAAGGACTGGTAGGCGTTTCATATTGATCGTTGGGTGGAGCATAAATAGGAGCAAATCCTGCGAAGCTATGATCCTGTAATTTCTTTGAGAAAGATCGTTGTTGATTGTGTAACCAAAGTGTAGCCGAATAATGATATTGTATCGTACATTGATGTAGTAAAAAAGGGAGTTCGTGATAAGGAGTATTTACCGAGGCTTTATCATATAACAATGCTTCAAATGGCAGATATGCCAAATAATCGTGCGGAATAATGATTAAGGGTTTGTCATCTTCATCAAAATAGGGGTTAATGATGAGGTCAGCGATAGGTGTTACTAAACTATGAAAAATACGTTGACCTAATTCGACATATTCCTTTTTTTGGTGCAAGTTAATTGCTTGATAAAAAGTAGTACATAATTGCTCCAGCTTGTTGGGAGGATTGACCATTTCGATACAATCAAACTCCTCTTCTGTAACAAAGAAAATATAGTAATAAGTCGTCCCTATATAGTAGCTAATTAGAATGCCTTCTTCGGGGATTTGCCTTCTTAAATCACGGATAGAAACAATCTTATTATCATATTTTAATTGGTAATATTGCGGATAATCATTTTCAAACTGTTCAATAAGTAGATCGTATTTATTTTTATATTCGAAATACTGATCTTGTAATTTTTGAATAATTTTTTGATCTGCTTGTTTACCCTTTTGTTCTTCTTGAATAATACGTTTATCCAAGTAATTCAATTCAATTCTTAAAGCCTTTTCTTGTTCCAATAATTCGCTTGGAATTTCACCTAACTCTTTGGCGGTAATATCCTGTAAGTTAGCACGTAGTAGAGCCACCTTTGCCTGTTCAGAAAAGTAAAAGGCAATAGCAGGACGCTTTAATAACATAGCAATATGAATCCCTTCCGCATAAATAGCCGCTACTTGTTTCGAGAAAAATAATTTACTGGCATCGGTTTTATAGCTCTGCTTTATTTGGTGGAGTACTTGATCTAGGAGCTGATAGGTTGTGAGTGAAAACTCAAGATATTCCTGATCCTTGTTTTGTAAGTATAATTGGTGAGCAGCACGGGCTTTATGCAGTAATGCTGTAAAAGCCTCTTGATAAAGTTGAATAGTTGAAAGATCAGGAGAGCTTAAATAGTTATTATCAAAGATGCCAGTAGAAACACTACAAACGGCTTTGTGGGCAAAAATTAATTGTTGATCATAATCTTGTTGTGTGTCGTACCAATCTGCTAAGGCATTATAAATGGCTGCTATTTGAGGATGTGTTGTTTGGTGAATAGAGATATAAATAGTCAGGGCTTTTTCCAGATGTGTCAATTGTTTTTCTGGTTCACCCATCAAACCATAACAGGAAGCTACATTTATATGATAATCAGCAATACCTTCTCCATCTTCTTTAATCAATTGCCGCGTAATTTTTGCATCTTGCTCAAAATTTTCAATGGCTAATTCATACTGCCCTAAGTTTTTATAGGCTCTTCCTAGCGTTTGATAAGAAGCAGCTGTAAAGGTGCTATTTTCGTTAAATACCTCCCTAAAAATAGTGAGTGTTTTTTGAGCATGAAAAAGTTGTTGATCATAATCCAGAACTGCCTCATACGCTTCCGCTAGATTGTTATGGCACATCCCTATTTGTCGATGTGCTGTACCCCAGATTGTATTCGCTATCTGTAATGATTTTTGATAGTAAGCTAAAGCTTGGTGATAATCGCCTTGCAGAAGATAACAAGCAGCCATATTACCATATATGCCCTTCCCATAGAGATTATTAACATCACTAGAAGCAAGTAAAATGCGAAGTGCCTTTTGCAAAAGTGCCAACTCTTCTTCATGATTTCCCTTGCTTCCCTCAATCAAAGCTACATTGATATGGCTACCAATGAGTTGGAAAGGCGTTTTGTTAGGTAGTTTTTTTCGAACGGTCAATGCCTTTCGATAATAAAAAAGGGCTTCATTATAAAGCTGCCAGAAATTGTAGAGATGTCCATAGTATTCATAGCAACCAGCAGCAGGTTCACTATTTACCCCGAATAAGGTGGTGCGAATATGAAGCGATTGATCCAAGTAACTTAATCCCGTTTCAAACTCGCTTAGTAATGCATAACAAGAACCTAATACACAGTAAATGCTTCCAAGTTCCTTATCCATATCACCTAACTTGTCCAATGCGAGTTCTTTACCTACCAAAAGTGTCTGAATCGCTTGGTCATAGTCTCCCAAATAACGATAACATTCACCTAAACGCAACTTCACTTGTACCAAACTTCTCCAATCTTCCTGCTGTTCAAAAAATGGCTCACATGCCACAAATAACTGCTCGGCCTCTTTAAATTTAGATTGATAGATAAGTTTTAATGCCTTGTTAGCCTGATTTTTAGCTACTTCAATATTATTGATAGGGAGTGTAGTCATAGAAGGTCATTTAAAAGATTAAACGCCTCTATATATTAAAGAAAAATTTTCTATTTTACAAGTAAATAAGTTTTTATTTGGGCGTGCCCTTTTTCGCCTCGCCCGTTCATGCGTGAACGCATGAACGGGTACGAGGCGAAAAAGGTCGGGCTATCCGTTTGTAGTTGTTTCATAGCTGCTAGTTCAGCATAGTCCTAGCGGTGTCTTCCGCTGTCAGCCCCGCTAGTCCTTGCTTCTCAATAGCAGCTATTTCAACAAGCTACCACTTCTATCCCTCACGCACCATTATTTCTTCGTCTTAATCCGCACTTCAGGATTACTAAGAGGCCCATCATAGATAGATATGCCCCCTTTCTTTTTAGAGAATTCCTTAATCGCTTCTTCCAATCCTACCTTTTGATCATCTATATAGAATATAGCTCCTTTGGCTGCCAAATCCTGTAATAAGTCTACTGTAAGGGCGGGCGGCGGCGGTGGCGGCGGCGGAGGTGGCGGCGGCGGCGGTGGCGGCGGTGGCGGTGGTGGCGGCGGTGGTGGTGGTGGCGGTTCAGGTGGTTCTGGGAACGGGATATTATTTTCCT
>JAHDHP010000233.1 GCA_020631245.1 Bacteroidota bacterium
GGGCTAAACCAAGACATATTTTCGACAAATCCGAGTATAGGTACATTGATTTGAGGGATTTGGAACATGCCAACTGCTTTCACTACATCTGCTTTGGAGACGAGTTGAGGGGTGGTAACTACAATGGCTGCTGTAACAGGAACTGTTTGTACTAATGTTAGGTGGATATCACCTGTACCAGGAGGGAGGTCGATGATTAAGTAATCTAGTTCGCCCCATTCGGTATCGGTTACAAATTGTCTGAGGGCGGAAGATACCATAGGGCCGCGCCATACAACGGCTTGTGTTTGGTCGGTAAGGAAACCAATAGAGAGTGTTTTGACGCCATATTTTTCAATTGGAATAATACGATGTTTCCCATTTATTTCAGCCACTTGTGGACGTTGTCCTTGTAGGTCAAACATAATAGGAATAGAAGGTCCATAAATATCAGCATCAATGAGGCCTACTTTAGCTCCTTTTTGGGCTAAACCAACGGCTAGATTAACAGCGACAGTTGATTTACCTACTCCTCCTTTTCCTGAAGCTACCGCAATGATATTACTCACATTGGGAAGGATTTGTCCATTGTCTTGCCTGCGACTTGTTACTTGTGAGCCAAATTCGATATTTACTTCTGCTTCTTTGCTTATGAAATGCTGGATAGCATTGATACAAGCATTTTTTATTTGCTCCTTCATGGGGCAAGCGGGAGTGGTAAGAATGAGTCGGAAGCTGACTTTATTTCCTTCGATCTCTATATTATCGACCATTTTAAGGGTAACAAGGTCTTTCCCGAGGTCGGGATCATCGACATAGCTAAGTGCGTTGAGTACGGCTGATTTGGTGATAGACATAATAGGAATTAGATTTATGGAACAACAAGTGAAAACATAATTAGTTGAGTAACTCTCTTAATTTAAAGATCACCTAACATTGGACGCATAATCACATCTTCTATGACGGTGCGTTCGGAAAGCTGATAACAAGCGTAGACTGTTTCGGCTACATCTTCAACTGACATCATGCGTTCGGGGGGGAAACCCGCCCCTTCCCAGGATTTAGTATATACAGCTCCAGGGAATAAGCCTGTTACTTTTATTCTTTGTTCTTTGAGTTCTTCTCGAAGACTACGAGAAAAGCCATATAGGGCGTGTTTGGATATGGTATAGGCACCGCTTGCAGTGTATGGCAATAGACTTGCTACGGAACAGACATTGAAGATATGTCCTTTTTGCTGCGGGATCATCACGGGCAATAATGCACGGGTTAGGTGATATGCACTGTATACATTGGCGGCTATGAGTTGTTCTAAAGCATCTTCTGGTTCTTCTTGAATGCTACCAGGAATAAAAACTCCCGCATTGTTGACCAGTACATCAATAGTGCCCATTTTCTCAATGATAAATTTTGCAAAGCTTTTGACCGCTTTTTTATCAGCAAGATCTACGGCTTGGTAATAAGTGGTAGATTGAGGGTATTGTGATTGCCATTCCTTACTGACGGTTTGTAGATCAACTTCTTTGCGTGAACAAAAGGCGATGTTAAATCCTTCTTTAAGAAATCGTTCGGCGATAGCTTTTCCGATACCTCTTGATGCACCTGTAATAACTGCGTTCATAATATTGAATTTGAGCGCGAAGATAGTAAATTGAATAAGTTGATCCTTTTTTTTGAGGAATGAAATTGGAAAGATTATTGGAACAAAGTTAAATAGAAAGTCTTTTGATTGGGGGATTATTAAAAATTACCTTAAATTTAGTAATGAATAAATAATAACTTGTACATTTAGCACCTATGAATTTTCTACATCATTTTGGCACATATGTCAGTTTATTATTAGGGATTTTTTCCAAACCAGAAAACTGGTCTATGTATTGGAAGGAGAATATGCGTCAGATGAATAGCATCGGTATTGAATCAATTCCAATTGTGGCTGTTGTTGCTTTATTTATTGGAGCAGTAACAGCTGTGCAGTTTGCTTATCAGGTACAAGACTTTGCAGTTCCAATGTATTATATTGGTTATATTGTTCGAGATACGATGATTATCGAAATGGCACCAACAATGACTTGTATGATTTTGGCGGGAAAGGTAGGGTCTAATATGGCATCTGAGTTAGGAAATATGCGGATAACAGAGCAAATAGATGCTTTAGAGATTATGGGAGTTAATACGCCAGGTTATTTAGTTGGTACTAAGCTAACGGCTGCATTATTTACTATTCCGCTTTTGATTATCCTAGCAGCCTTATTAGGGATATTAGGAGGGTTATTGGCTGTTGTTTTATCTAATATAATGCCAATAGGTGTGTATGAACGTGGCTTACATGCTTTCTTTGAACCATTTAATGTACGACTGATGATGATTAAAGGCTTTGTATTTGCTTTTATTTTATCTACGGTTGCTTGTTTTCATGGTTATAATGTAAAAGGTGGAGCCATCCAGATTGGAGAAGCAAGCACTAAAGCAGTGGTTCATTCTAATATATTGATCTTACTTTCTGATTATATTATTGCTGAGGTTTTACTTTAGGAATGAGGAATAAATAAGTTTACATTTTGTTAAATACCTTTGAACATATTGGAAAGTATTTTTTAATGCTTCTACGTATCTTTTCTGTTCCAGAAAGTTGGTATATGTACTGGAAAGAAACAGTACGTCAAATGAATCACATTGGTGTTGGGTCTTTAATTATTATAGGTATTATTTCTTTTTTTACAGGAGCTGTTACAGCCGTTCAGTTTGCTTATCAGCTTTCTAATAGTTATTTTCCTCCTTATTTATTGGGTTTTGTGATACGCGATTCGATGATTATTGAATTAGCACCCACCTTGTCTTGCTTGGTCTTGGCAGGAAAAGTGGGATCTAACATGGCGTCTGAATTAGGTACTATGCGTATTTCTGAGCAGATTGATGCCTTGGAGGTAATGGGCATAAATAGTACTTCTTATTTAGTTGGGCCTAAAATTATTGCTTCTCTTATTATTGTTCCTCCATTAATTATCATTTCAGCCTTTCTAGGTGTATATGGTGGCTTAGTCGCGGCTGTTAATTATGGAATTGCACAAGAGATGTTTGAAAAAGGCTTACTATACATGTTTGATCCTTTTAATATAGTAATCATGCTCGTAAAAGCATTTGTTTTTGCTTTTCTGATTGCTACTGTTTCTTGTTATCAGGGATTTTATGTGAAAGGAGGAGCCTTAGATATAGGAAAAGCAAGTACTAGGGCAGTAGTATTTAGTAGTATATTAGTCGTGTTATTCGATTATTTGATTGCTGTAGTAATGACCTAAAATTAACTTTACTTATGATTGAAGTAAAAAATATTAAAAAACACTTTGGAGACAAGAAAGTTCTCAAGGGGATTTCTACCGTCTTTGAATCAGGTAAGGCGAATTTGATTATTGGTACTAGTGGATCGGGAAAGACTGTCTTTATGAAGTGCCTAGTGGGTTTATTAGTACCCAATGAAGGGAATATTTTGTATGATGGAGAAGACTTTCTCAATTTAAATAAAAAAGAACGCAAAAACATTCGACGCAAAATAGGGATGCTTTTTCAAGGAAGTGCATTATTTGATTCAATGACCGTAGAAGAAAATGTGCTTTTCCCTTTGAATATGTTTACTGATTGGACAATGAAAGAAAAGATGGATCGAGTAAACTTCTGTTTGGAGCGTGTAAATCTTGTAGGAGCTAACGATAAGTTTCCAGGAGAAATTAGTGGAGGAATGATGAAACGAGTGGGTATTGCTCGTTCGATCGTTCTAAACCCAAAGTATTTGTTTTGTGATGAACCTAATTCGGGTTTAGACCCTCAAACCTCCTTACTAATTGATGAACTCCTAACAGATATAACCAAAGACTATAATATTACTACTATTATCAACACCCACGATATGAACTCTGTGATGGGTATGGGGGAAAAAGTGGTTTTTTTACATCAGGGCTATAAAGATTGGGAAGGTAGTAGTAAAGATATTTTGAAAAGTGATAACCAATTGCTCAATGACTTCATTTTTGCTTCCGACTTTTTAAAAGCCCTTCGTAAAGGTATAGATAATATGTAGGGTGAAAAGTGTTATAAACGTTTGTCTTATCTATCTTAGCTGTGATCCCGTTTTTAATAAGTGATTAATTTTTTCGGTGTAGCTTGCAGGAATGTGTTCATGTGGCACTTTGTTCAAGCTTCTTGTTTCTCCAAACCATTCGATGGACTGAATGTTATAAGCTAAAGCCGCTTCCTCAGCAGTACTATATACACCTAATTCAAAAGGTTTCTTTCCCTTAAAAATAGCAGATCTATAATTTCCGCTTGGTAATTTATAAACACCTCTATAGCCTGAAATAGTTGCTTCAGCAGTGAGGTTATTGGGAATATTACGAATAATTTGTGATGAGGTTGCCCATTTAATATTATCTGTTCTACAATCCAGTCTATCTCCATTACTAAATGTCACCAATAAACGTTTTCCGCTAGGAGGTTTGGGAACAAATTTTTCTGCCACATACCGATGCAAATAAATCGTTACATTTTTATAACCTCCACTTGGTTTTGGGTAGTTTTTTTGATAAAAAGCGTATCCATAGGAGTGAATACGTAAGTTTTGTAATAACTGGACTTTTTTGAAGTAAGGATCTCTAGTTAGATGTTCATAGATTTCTTCTGATACTAATACCATCTTATCAGAATTCTTGAGTGGTAATTTGTACAGCATAATAATTGGATCATTTAGTTTGATAATACCCAAAAGGGAGCTTATCAAATACATTGTTAAAATACTACTGTTGCGAAACTAGCTAGGCTAGTAAAATGGGTGAAATATAGCGGGGGGGATGTGAAGTGTAAAGGGGATAGACACTCAATTCCCATGAAAAAAGGCACAAATGTACTGTTATTATCTTTTTACCTTCTAAGTAAAAAAATTAAACAACTATAGAGCGGATTAGTAAAAGCGAGAAATGGGTTGTAAATAAGGAAAACACTTATTATAAAAATATTGCTACACTAAGTTACAGTAAAAAACTTTACTTACATAATTTAAATATCCTTATTGGTCGCAAATTAATAAAAAAATAGCTATTTGAAAAAAAAAAACATAAGAATATAACATTACTCAACTAGATAAAAGCAGAAAAGGAGAGATAATTTTGTGAATTAGCAATGTGTTACATGATATAGTCGCTTTGTTTTCAAATAAGTATGGATGTTATAATGTATAAAAGTGTGATTTAAAAACATTGATTATGTGAAAAAGGCAATATTGAAATTGTGTCATTTCAGTGACATTGTTAAATGAAAAATGCGGCTCAAAAAGATAAACTCTTCGAACCGCATTAAGTACATTATAGATTTTCTATTAAATCATATTGTTTTTACCTGCAAAAGGCAGGTGGCGTTGGTATCATTATACAATTGTATTTGATGCACGGTAAATGTCATGCTTGGCTTTATCTATTCGGATTTGCTCAAGCTCTTTGTGAGAAACTGGAAGTATTGCCTTGTCGTTGTCAAGGATTCGATCCAGCATGTCTTTGATAATTTTCATGATTGCTTGATTTAAATATTAATTAATACAAAATTGGGTTTAATAAAGGAGGTCGTTACTGAATGCTTCTAGCATATACACGACGAATTTGTTCTAACTCGAGCTTTGTGGCTTCTTTCTCTTTATAAGAACCTACAAGAGGCTTATTTTCTGCTCTATTTAAGCCGAGTAATTGCTTGATGATCTTCATAAGCCTTCTAAATTTAAATGGTTAAAAAAAAGTTCCCAAGAAACTGAAAAAGTTTTCAAAGTTTCCTATATGCTATATTTTCTTCACTTCTTCCTAGTATTTATAGTAATAACAAAGGTGAAAGTGAGTTTAGAAAAAGAATTTAATGAGGGATGTGGTTTGTAAATCTTGTAACAATAAGTACTATTCGCTTTTATAAGTTCCGATTATGTTAAAAATAATTTAATAAATATGTAATTGTCTGATTTATAGTGTTTTTTGTTGTTTTGGCATCTATTTCTTTAAAAGCGACTGCAAAGGTACGCTTTTTTATTTAACTAACAAATAAGTAGCTATAAAGTTTCTGTAAAGTGAATAAATTTGTACTATTAACAATTCCTTAACATAGCTTACTTAAACCCCATAAAAAAAGGATACAGTTTAGAAAAACTGTATCCATAATACCTCAAAAACCATCTTAATTAACTTTGTTACAGAAAGAGACTTTCTTCTTATTTTAAATGATCTAAGAAAGTCGCCTTGTTGCCTTTTCGAGAGCTACTTTTTGAGCTTCCTCTGCTGTTTCAGCTTTGGATCTGGAGATGGTAGGTCCAGCATCATCATTAGTAACATGGCAAAAATAATCATTCCCGATTTTGTAGGTCACTACTTCAATTCTTGTGCCATTTATTGAGCTTTTGTAGCTGTTAAAGTTCTTATTGTTTTCCATTGTCGAATATTATGCATGATTTAAAAAGCTTACTTTTCAATAGGGGCTCCTACTAAGTTTCCCCACTCCGTCCAAGAGCCATCATAGTTCGTCACATTTTCGTATCCGAGTAAGTATTTCAATACAAACCAACTTAAACTAGACCGTTCACCAATACGGCAATAGGTAACAACATTTTTGTCGCTTGTTACACCTTGTCCCTCATAAATGGTTTTTAAATCCTCTACACTTTTAAAGGTACCATCGTCATTGGCAGCGGTTTTCCAACCAATATTTTTTGCACCTGGAATATGACCACCTCTCTGACAAGTTTCTGGTAAACCCGCTGGTGCAAGAATCTCACCAGAAAATTCAGCAGGGGAGCGAACATCTACTAGAGAGGTATTTGCGTTTCCTAGATTGGCTCTAACATCCATCATATAGGCACGTAAACTATAGTCGCCGTCAGGAGCTTCATAAGTACTAGGAGTAACTTCGCTGGTACTTGTTACCATTTCTCGTCCTTCCATTAACCATTTTTTACGTCCGCCATTCAATAAGCGTACATCTTCATGTCCGAAGATTTTCATTTGCCAGAATGCCCATGCAGCGAACCAGTTGTGATTGTCTCCATATAATACCACAGTAGTGTCTCTTGAAATACCACTTTCTTGCATGAGTTTTTCATAGTCTTCTTTTCCTAGAATATCACGTTGTACATTATCGGAAAGTTGGGAGGTCCAATTCCAAGCAATAGCTCCTGGAATATGTCCTTCTTCAAAAGCTCTTGTATCGACATCTACTTCTACAACGACTACATTGTCATTATCTTTGTTTTGGGACAACCAGTCATTGGAAACGACTGCATTTGGATGTGCATAATTGCTCATAGGTTTAGAATATTTTTATGTTAATGAATCATGTATATATCTTACAATTGGAAAAAGGATTTTGTTTAATGAATGATGTGTGCATAATGACAAAGGGGCAGTTTTATGTCTGGCCCCTGTAGAATAATTTATTTTTTCATTTTTGCCTATAAGTAA
>JAHDHP010000234.1 GCA_020631245.1 Bacteroidota bacterium
GGACTATGGACTATGGACTATGGACTATGGACTATGGACTATGGACTATGGACTACTACTACTTCTTTTTCAAATCATCAATCAAAAAGGCTTCCTGCAAAAAATACAACAATTTCTCCTCCTCTATTTCACCCAGTGTACCTATTCTAACACTACGTATTTGCTTTCGATCTCCTACAAAAAACAAATTGAAAGGATCACCCATCTCATTACCATGAATAAAGGCAAAGTCCACCCGCCCATCCTTCAGCGGATTTAAATAACAAACCCACGTTTTGCGATAATAAAAAGGAATGCGATAACGAATTTTAGCGGTCGTACCAGGATGAGAAAGGATGAGTTCATGTAAGTAATACATGATTTCTTTTTGTTCATTCTTGTCATCTAAATTCCATATGAATGCTTCTACAGGATGCATGATGAGCAGATTAATTTATGTCACAATATGAACTAATATACGTTAGTATGCCCAAAAATTAAACATAATTACTTAATTTGGTAAGGAAAAAGAATTAAAACAAAACACATTGTTATGAAGAAAATCTACTCATTCGCCATCTTCTTCCTGTTCATTACTGCCCAGCTCTTTGCCCAAGATGCTAAAATGCTGAAAGGACAAGTAGTCGATGAAGATACAGGCGAACCCATCCCTGGCGTAAATGTCGTCGTCAAAAACTCCAATCCCAAAGTCGGAGCAGCTACCGATATAGATGGGAATTATGAAATCAAATACCAAGAAGGATTTGAAACGCTCATTTTTACCTTTACAGGTTACAACAGAATAGAAGTACCTGCCGATCCTAATGCTGCATTAAGTGTAAAGCTGAAAGAAGATGCAGTTAGTTTAGACCAAGTGGTGATTAGTGCCTCCAAAAAGGAAGAAAAAATTTTGAATGCACCTGCTTCGGTGAGTATTATTACCGCCGAACGAATTCAAAATCAAACATCCATGACCGCCATTGACAACATGAAGAAAACCCCTGGGGTAGACATCATGACCACAGGTTTGGTAAGTGCCAATGTAAACCTACGTGGCTTCAATGGCATCTTTAGTGGCTCCATGTTGACGATGGTTGACAATCGTATTGGTCGAGTTCCTTCCCTACGTGTAAATGCCTTCCAATTGATTCCTGGTAATAACTACGATATTGATAAAATTGAAGTAGTACGTGGGCCAGGTTCTGCACTTTATGGACCAAACGCTGCTGATGGAGTGATGCATATTATCACCAAATCACCCCTCGACATTGATGGAAAACACGAAACGAATTTGTCAATGACTACTGGTTTTAGAAGTGTTTTAATTGATCCTCAAGCAGGAGACGATTTCGAAAAAGGTGATCTGCGTTTAGCTCTAAAGCCAGAGTTTAGAACAGCCATTAAGTTAAGTGATAAAGTTGGCTTTAAATTATCAGGGCGTTACCTAACAGGACACGATTGGGAAAACTACGACGATCGTGAGCCAGTAGTAGGGCAACCGATGTATTTTGGAACCGTTAGAGATGGAAATGTATGGGAACGTGATTTTAATCGCCCCGTCGAATTTTTCAAAAGAGACTTCTTAATTCAAAACTATAATGGAGATGCTCGTTTAGATATTCGACCAACCGAAGATACAGAGATTATCTTAGCAGGTGGAATGAGTAGTACCAAAAATCTAGAATTAACAGGTTTAGGAGCCTCACAAAGTATCGGTTGGAAATATGGATACGGACAGGCAAGATTCCGTTTTAAAAACCTGTTTGTACAATACTTTGCTAACCTTAGTAATGCAGGAAGCGACACCTATCTGATTCCACAAGGAGCCAACCCAGACGATACGCTCCAAATGCAATTATTAGTTGATAAGTCTAAACTACACGTTGTTCAATTACAACATAATGTAGAGCCTACCACTAAATTAAAATTGATTTACGGATTAGATGCTTTATTTACACGTCCCGAAACCGAAGGAACGATCAACGGACGTTTTGAAAATGAAGATAATATCAACCAATATGGAGGATACCTGCAAGGAGAATATCAATTCAATGATAAATTTAAAGTGGTAGCAGCAGGTAGAGTAGATTACCATGATGTGATTGAAGAGGTACAAGTATCACCTCGTGCAGCATTGGTGTATAAGCCCAACGAACAACATACCCTTAGAGCTACATACAATAGAGCATTCTCTACACCAAGTTCACTCAGTTTATCGCTCGACCTCGCCAATGGAATACACCCTCTTTGGAATGGCTTTCAAAATCCTTTCAATCCACAAGGAATCCTCATGAACATTCGTGGTATTGGAAACCCAGTAGGTTATAACTATGGAGTAGATGCTGAAAGTGGACAGTACTTATACACTAACTTTTGGGATGGACAAAAATACCCTGTACAAGGAAGTAGTAACAATCATACCTATTTTTCTAATATTATTGGTGTCATCTCTGCTGGATTACAAGCAGAAGCACCTGAAGATGTGGCTCCTTTAGTACCTGGTATCGTAGATGCCATATTTAGAGGCATTATAGGGGAAGATGGAACTATTAATGATGCTGATTTAGCAGCGATTGATTTTGTAGAATTTCTTGAAACAGGTGATCATGTTGGCTCCTTATGGGATGAAACAGGTAGTTTAGATGGACTAACTGATTTAGAAAGTACCAAAAGTGAAACCGTTGAAACGTGGGAATTAGGGTATAAAGGTATTGTGAAAGGGAAATTCTTCCTCCAAGTAGATGGGTATTACACCTTAAAGAAAAACCTTCGAAGTGGATTATTAACGAAGAGTCCTTTCATTGTATTTGATCCGAATGATTTGAATGAGATATTAGGACCAAACGAAGAGGGGGGAACTTTAAAAGACAACCTCGCTCCTTTTGATGGACTCATTGCCCCACTCTTCGAAAACAACCCTGCATATTTGGTAGAAGCAAACGGTTCGGCTTATGATGAACTCGTCAAAATTATCCAAGATGCTAATTCACAACTCGGACTAGGACTCGTCACACCAGAAGGAGACAAGGTCAATAACGATATGATTCTCACTTATGTCAACCTCGGAAATGTAAGTATCTGGGGTATGGATGTCGCCGCCAATTATATCCTCAATAAAGACATTCAATTACAAATGGCTTACTCCTTTGTCAATCAAGATGAAATCGAACTCACAACAGGTGGAACCATTGCACTCAACGCTCCAAAAAATAAAGTATCGCTAGGCTATGACCACCGTGTCAAAAACTCAGGTTTCGGTTACGGACTCAATTTCCGTTGGTACCAAGGATTCCCTGCTGCTTCAGCCGTTTATATCGGAGAAGTAGATTCGTACTCCTTAGTTGATGCACAAGTATTCTACCGCCCTCGAAGCCTTGACAACTTCCAAGTAACACTCGATGTCAATAACGTACTCGGAAACAAATATGTCAACTTCCCAGGCACGCCACAAATTGGAAGAATGGCCTTCTTGAAATTGGCCTACACAATTAAATAGTGTGATGATTAAATCCAATCACCCAATCATCATATGTTGGGCGTGCCCCTTTCGGCAATAATGGTACCCCTGTCCGCCCGTTCATGCGTCTTCGCATGAACCACAGGCGGACAGAGATACCATCACTGCCGAAAGGGTCGGGCTATTCGTTTGTAGTTGGCTCATAGGGTCTAGTTCAGCATAGTCCTAGCAGTGTCTTCCGCTGTCAGCCCTGCTAGTCCTTGCTTCACAAAAGCCCCTATTTCGCCAAGCTACCACTACTATCCCTCACGCGGACAATGAATGAATGTGTGAATGAGCGAATGATTGAATGGGCGTTACGCTTCAATCCCTCATTCACTCAATCACCCAATCCCTCAATCCCTCAATCTCCTCCATGCACACCACCAATTATTTCAACACCTTTATCGAAGTCGCCGAAGATTGCCCCGCCAAAGAAGGCGAGAAACCACCCATGCGTGGCACCAAAAAATCAGTCGCCAATTTACAGTACGAAATGCTACACGATAAGCCCTATCAATATACCTCCGATGAGGTGGTTTTTGCGATACATGCCACCCGAAAAGAAATAGGCGAGGAGGGCTTAGAAGAAGCACACCAGCAATTCTTCTCCAAAGGGCAACCCTGTTTTCGAGCCTCACCACTCACCAAGCGATATGGTTGGGGCGTACACAGCAACGAAAAAGGGAAAGTGGCTATCTTTGGGATGGAGACAGCCGAATATCAACAATTAGCGGAGGATGAGGCAATTCCGAAGAAGAAGGCAATGCGGAATAAGCGGAAAAAGTAATTTTTTTAATTTGCCTTTTGTCTATGTACTTACTACCATTTCGTTGTGCTTCGTTTAGAAGAAAAAAGAAAAACCAATGATAAAATTCTTTAGAAAGATTAGACAAAATATACTTTCAAAAGGCAAAATGGGGAAATATTTTAAATATGCAATCGGAGAAATTATATTAGTTGTTATTGGTATTTTGATTGCTCTGCAACTAAACAATTTAAACGAGAATAGAAAAAATAGTGCATTCGAGAAGGAAATACTTATCCAAATTCAAGAAAATCTAAAAAATGATATAAAGGCTTTAACAGAAGTTGAGATGAATTTTAATGCAGCTATCACTTCAACAAATAAAATATTAAATGAAGAGGTATCACAAAACATAGAGGATAGTATTCATGTTTGGCTCGGTGCAATAATCCAATTTGACAGGTTTCAGCCTCTTACTAATGCTTATGAAGTATTAAAATCTAACGGATTTGATAAAGTTTCAAATAAACAATTGCGATTTTTATTAGGGAGATATTATGATGATGAAGCTTTACGAGTAATAAAGGCTACCAGCGATATCGAAATGGCTTTTAATGACCATTGGATACCTATTTTATTTGAGGAGACGATTGAATTTGAATTTAAGAAATCTGTTAAACTAAAAGATTACAGTATTTTGCTAAAACCATCAAAAGAACGCAACATTTTAAAACTAAGTCGTGATAATTATTCTTCTGGAATTAATAAAATTAAGCGTGGATTAGAAACGAGTAAAACAATACAAAATTTAATCGAAAAAGAAATAAAATAATAAGCACAACAAACTTGTACGAAATACAGCCTACCTTACATGATACTATGGCCATTGACAAGCCCTATGAGCAGTTTACCTCAATTCGTTTTCTTCCTCGATCGAACTTCCATATATTTACTTATATTAAACAATCAAAATGGAAGCAATGAGGTTTTTTATTCTACTATTGGTTACTAGTATTATTCTACTTTTAGGTACAGCTTGTTCCGTTAAAAAAGAGATTGCAAAAAGCGATAGTCATAGCGAAATGATGAATGCCGATGGAATTTGGCAGCAAGAAGGATATAGCCGTATCATCGAACTAAAGGATACAACTATTTCGGTTTATGATATATGTGAAATACATTGTTCCCTATCTTTTTCGGAACATGTATTGGATTTTGGAGAAGTTGTAGAAGTCAATAAGAATACCTTGATTATCAAGCATGGAATAGATCGATGGGTCTATAAAAAAATGGATAAATTACCTGAAGTCTGTACCATAGAAATAGCCGACGCTAAGGCAAATGATGTCCAATATAACTTTGAGGTATTCTGGCATACCTTTAATGAAAATTATTGTGCTTTTGATGTAAAAGGAATTGATTGGCAGGAGGTGTATCGTACACAAAAAGCGAAATTAAATGCCAATACAACAGAGCTTGAATTGTATTTGATATTTGAGGAAATGATTGAGCTGTTGAATGATGGACATGTAAAAATGGGAGTTCCAAGTGAATTGGTAGAAGCGTATCAAGCGCATAAAGAGTCTATTAATAAAAAGCCTTCTCCATATAGCTTCCTCCATGAGTTGGAATTGGGGGAGCAAATCGCTACGATTTACCTCGATAGTGTAAGACAAGGAAATGCTGGCATGGTACGTTGGGGTATGATCAATAAGGATATTGGGTATGTACAAGTGAATGGAATGATTTTTCAGGCAAATTATGGAATTCCTGAAGATGTTCCATTTCCTGAGTTCTATAATAATTATGGTAGCCACATGGAAACGAGGAAAGATGAACCACAAAGATCGGATGAAGAGGCGGGTATGAAAAAGCGGATGGACAAGATCATCACCGAACTAGCGGATGCAAAATCTTTCATCCTTGATATTCGATTTAATGGAGGAGGTAAAGATGCAGTGGCGATGGACATTTTAAATCATTTTTGTGAAGAAGAAAAATTAGTTGCAACAAAAAAGGCGAGTCAAGGAGGACAAATACTAAATAAGCAGGATATTCGCACCCAGCCAAGCAGGAAACGTTTTGAAGGAGATGTCTATTTGATTACCAGTCACAGAACGGCAAGTGCTGCCGAACTACTTACCCTAGGAAGTTTAGCTCTTGACAACTTTACGCGAATTGGTTCTAGGACAGAAGGTATCTTTTCCTCGACCTTAGATAAGGTTCTGCCAAATGGTTGGGATTATGAGTTCTCCAATGAAATTTATAATGACTTGGCGGGAAATAATTACGAAAATAGAGGAATTGAGCCAGATCACGCTATTGGTTATGCGAGAGATAAAGATAAGTTTATAGCTAACTTATATGAAGAATTAAAACTCGGTAAAGATGCTGCTATCGAAAAAGTATTGCTACTAAAAAGACCTTAAGATGATGTCGTGGATTATTTTTTTTACTATGCTAACAATAGTGTTATTTCTACTAATAGCACTATTTCTTATTGCAAGAAGCCAATTCCATTTGCCTGCCAATGCAGAAACCCTCATTGATGAGGTTATAGCTACACCGAATGAGACCCTAATGTGAACTTAGTGTTTCTTAGTATCACGTAAGGTACAATGTATCTAATCATTCTTATGTTTCTTATATGCCTTATGTGGTTTTATTTTTTGTTGAAAAACTTATGTCTAGGTATGTATAGTATATAATTACAAGTTCTTATTTTAGTTTGCTTAAATACTCCTCTACAAACTTCTCTAACTCTTCCCCATGTACATTCTTTGCCAAGATATTGAACTCCTTATCTACTAGAAAGGTCGTAGGCAAAGATTTTACTTTGTAAGCAGCTTGTATCGGAGATTTATTACCCAATAAGTCGCCCACTTGTGGCCAAGTAGCTTGATCTTTTTCGACCGCCTTTACCCAGCTTTCCTTACCTGTATCCGTGCTAATACCAATCACCTCGAAACCTTTGTCTTTGTACTTCGCATACAATGGAACAACGGTGGTTCTATTTTCTTTGCGACAAGGCGCACACCAAGAAGCCCAAAAATCAATGAGGATGAGTTCGGCTTTGGTATCGTAAAGCGTTAGCTCGGAGCCATCAAGTGTGGGGAGCGTGAAATTTGGGACTTTACCTAAGCCGCCAGTAGGTGTCGCTTTTACTTTTGTCTTTGTTCCATTTGTTGTCGTTGTTTTTTCTACTT
>JAHDHP010000235.1:0-5504 GCA_020631245.1 Bacteroidota bacterium
AGCATAGTCCTAGCAGTGTCTTCCGCTGTCAGCCCTGCTAGTCCTTGCTGCACAAGAGTGTCTATTTCGGCAAGCTACCGCTACTATCCCTTGCGCGGTACAATGAGTGAATGAATGATTGTAAAAGGAATTCATTCGATAATAAACTATGTATAATAGAAGGTAAAAGTGTCTTCGTCGGACGTAAATCGTTCAATCGTCGGACGTTTTTTGCGTGAGGGATAGTAGTGGTAGCTTGCCGTAGAGGAAAGGTAGTGAGGCTTGGACTAGCAGGGCTGACGAAGGAAGACACTGCTAGGACTTTAGCCGAACACCTTTTCTGCAAGGCAACTACAAACGGATAGCCCGACCCCATTTTTGTCTACACAGATGCTTCTGCCAGCGTCCTCGCTGGTGGCATCTGTGTAGACAAAAATGGGGGCACGCCCAAAAATTAATTTTCTGTTTCTTGCTCTGTATTAACTTGATCTTCTCCCTTTTCTTGACGAGCAGGTGGCAATTCGGGAAGATAGGTAAATATCATAAAGTGAGAGCAGAGTGTTGGATCGGGATAAGGTAGCACTCCTTGTTCGCCAATATGTTTCATTTTTTCGAAGCCCATCCGATAGCCCATTGTTATGCTCTTAGGAGAAAATAGAGCTAGTATTTTTTGAATACTAATACTTCTGCCTACTTCTATTATCTTATTGGCTATCAAATCGATATGCTCTTTGGAACGGATGACAGGATCAAGAAAAAGGCTACAAGCCTCTCCTACTCCCATCTCACAGTATTTTAGAATACCTGGATCATATTTCTTTGCTACCGCTTCTAATGGCAAGGGGTTCACTCCGTCGTACATTTGTAATTTGCATCCTCCCAAAATCGTTTTATCCTCCTTATTTACTAGAGAAACAACGTATATGTTGGGGTTCTCTATCCAATCTTCATTTTCATTGAGTAAGGTCACACCGAACTCTCGTAGGACGGCATGATGACGTTTGGTGAATTGCATACAAGTTTCAGGCGCGTCAATGGCGCGAAACGTTAGTAGTTCTAGGTTTAGCATGGTTTAGTAAGGTTAATAAATGCCACATAGCTCTATGGTTAGTCTATATTATAGACAGTACATAGTTGGGCCACAAAGCTAAACAGCGATTTAAATTTAGTGGTTATTCAATTAAAGTTGCGTATAAACCTCTGTCAGGTTGCGTCTATACGACTTAATAGTTGGGTTAGTTGCAATAGAAAGTCGGAAAAGAAAGATGGGTTTTTCTTGTTCATAACTAAAAGGGAATGTATGTTGAAAAGCTTGCAAGGCATTTTCGAGTTGTTTCTTTTCCTGTGGGTCAAGTTCTGCTCCCTCTCCAAGTATTAAGCGATTGAAAAGGAAGGTAATGGGTGTGATGGGTTGAAAAGATATATCTTGTTGATTGGCTGCTAACCATAGTCGTTGTACGGCACGCCCTCCTTGCCAAAAACTGGCATTGGTGGGCATAAATATGCAAGCTACTGCGGCAGCGGCATCAATTGTTTTATGCATTAATTGGTCGAATCCTGAACCTCCATTCCAGGCTTTAAGGTGTTTAATTACCTCCCAATTTTGGGCGACTCTTAGTCCAGCAATATCTCCATTGCTCATTTCCATTGTTCGAAGATCGATTCCTGTTTTGCTTTGTTCACTTTCTTCGGCCGTCCACCGAATTTCATCGAATAAATCGCTATGTCCGTGTGGATGTAAATAGCGTACTCGTTCGGCTTGGGCAACGGTTTGTGCTAATTGGTCTAGGATTTTGGGGGTTTGGGTAATGGCTAATCTGGCTTGTGGAATACTTGCGATTAGCTCTTGTAAATAATCAATTTTGCGGGTTTCTATTGTTATACGTTCTCCTAGTAAGCGATTCGTTAATCGTAATGGAATCGTTTGTACTAGTTGCGGATAAGGATGTTTTTCTGTTGCTTTATGTTTGGCTGCTAGTGAATAAAAACTAAATAGAAAAATGGGAAACTGATTGCTGGCTTTTTGTTCTTCCACTAGTACCGATAATCCGATTTCTTGGGCTTTCAGTATGATATTTTCACTGGCTGCTCCTAAAGCAATTTGACTTCCCATTTGGTCAAAGTCTAGGAAAGTACCGAGTGTATCTCCATCGTAGGTAAGAAAGAGGCAATTCTGGTGACTAAACCAATGCCAGGGTTGTGCATTTCCTCCAGAAGGAGCGAGTATGGCAGCTTGCAGTAATTGTTCGCATAGCTCATTGGTAAGGGTGACTCTACCTGTATACTTATCTAGCGAAATCTGCTGTATTTCTTGGCTAATCAGCTCCTTCCAACCTGTATAAGGATTGGTTGGGATGGATGCTTTTGTAGCAACTTTTTGATCCGCAATAAGTTCTTGTAAATCAATGTAGTAGCGTCCTGAATCGTGAAATTGATCTAATAAGATACGACGACTCACATCACCTGCCAAAGCCCCACCTAAGATAACAGAGGTCGCTAATTGTGGCCATGTTTTGATACTTTGGTTGAGTTCTAACAAAGAGGCCTTACCACGAGTAGAAAGTGTACTTATACCCATCATTTTGAGCATAAAAGGGACTTTCTGCGCATTGGTAAGACCCTTCAACATGTTGGTATTTAGTCCTTCAATTTTTCCATGAAAAATAGGTCGATCAGGTTCTAAATCAAACCGTTCTACGTCTAGCATTCCGCGATCACTAGTATCCATAACCACTGGTATACGTAGCTTTTTTGCCTCTTCTCGCACTCTTACTTTCATGTCGAGACTATCGCATTCTTCGATCAATAAATCGAGTGCGCCACCTTCTAAAAAGAAGGCTTCCATATTTTGTTCAGTTATGCCATTTAAGAAACATTTGACTTTAATATAGGGATCAATTTCTGCAATTTCTCTTGCTGTAACAATGGCTTTGTTGACGCCAATATGATGTAAAGGGGTTCGAATTCTGTTGAGATTGCTAATATCAATATGGTCAAAGTCTGCGAGACGAATTTCGCCCAAACTGCGTTCCATAGCCATCGTTAAGGCTACAGATTGTCCAACTGAAAGGCCTACAATTCCTACCTTTTTTTGAGCTAGAATAGCCTGTTCGGGAGGTGTGATTTTGTAACAGTTACGACTAGTACGAATCTCGTAAAATGCTGATTCGGGAAGGAGGTGTACTAGCTTGTTTGACCAAGGATAATACATCCAATTTCCATATTCTTTGATTGTTTTCCCCTCTAATACTTGAGCTATTCGAAAACTAATTTCTTGCGCGCTTAATGACTCTTTCGGAAATCTATTTTCAACTAATTCTCTTAGTTGTGCAAAGATTTCGTCATGAATAATAGGTTTCTTGTCATCAATTAAAGCAATGATCGCCTCTTGATCATCTTTTTGAGTAATATCAAAAATAAGAGGTCGATAATTGGTTAAATGTTTATTATGACTAGTTGGCTCTAATAAATGACTTATTGGAGTTGAAATATTCATAAATGGTCTAGTAAGTGCTGCTATATTAAAATTTATTTAAACTAAAGGTATTATTTTTTACATATTATTGCAAGTATTTAATGTTATTTAATATCACTTTGTAATTTAATCATATTTGTTTTTAATTGCATTAGTTTTCACTCTTTTGTTTAAGTTAAAGATAGTCAAAAAAAAATCCAAAGAGCGTTAACTCTTTGGACATAAAATTGGGTTAAGTAGACATAGTAAATATTTGGAAGGCTTATTCTCGCACCTTCAAAACTTTCTCGATTTTATGGGTACCATCTTCAAATTGAACGACCATTACATACAATCCTCTAGGTAAATCCTCTATATTGATATTGACTTGATTATATCCAATAGAGACATCCACTTTGTAGGTACCAGTAGCCTTAGAAGCAGGACTATACATAAAAAATTGAACCTCTTGACTTTTGGGTGTTTCAAGATCAACTGTAAGCTGATTTGTTACCTGATTGGGGGCAACTCGTAAGCTTACTGCTCCAGGAATATTGATTTCAATATTTTGACATACTTCGTCTCGACATCCCTCATTATTTTCAATGACCAAGCATACTTCATACACACCAGATGCGGTATAAGTATGGGTAACAGTCGGATCATTGGAACTGTTTCCTACCCCATCACCAAAGTCCCAAATAATAAAATCAATCGTTCCTGTAGATGATTGGCTGTCAAAATCGACAGTTGCACCGTTCATCCATTCCTCAAAGATAAAATTTGCTACAAAACTTTCACAAGGATCTTCCACAAATAATACGGCACAGTGTTGATTCGTACATCCTTCATACTCAATAGATAAGCAAATCTCATAATTACCTGCTGCGGGGAAAGTATGGAACGGATCACAATCGTTGGAGCTAACACCGTCCCCAAAATCCCAGTAACAGGTCGTACCACTAAATGGGAAGGATTCATTATTGAATTGGATACTCAAGCCATCAGTAGAGAGAACATTCCAAAAGGCTTCACAGTTTACAGGTGGGGCTTCTACCGTTATTTCTTGGCAATAGTCAGAGCGACATGCTGGGCCACTAAAAATAGTAAAGCATACTTCATAAGTTCCTGCTTCTTGATAGGTATAAGTAAAGTTTTGAATATTGTCTTCTTCACTTCCGTTTCCAAAATCCCAATAATAGTCGGTAATGTTGTTACCTGTAGCCGTACTATTAAATATAACTGCCAATGGATCATCTGGATCAATCTCGTAAGTAAAGGAGGCTTGTAAACCTGCACAAGGATCTTCAATGGTTACATTTTCACAATACTCATCGGCACAACCTTGAAATTCGACGTCTAAGCAAACCGTATAAGTGCCTGGCTCAAAAGTATGTTGTGGATCGCAATTATCCGACACTGTTCCGTCACCAAAATTCCACAAACAAGTCATACCGAGAAAAGGGGAAGATTCATTGTTAAATTGGATCGTTCCTTCTTCTTGCCATAAGATATTCCAAAAGACTTCACAATTTATGGGTGGAGCTTCTACTATTACAGCCTTACACACTTCTGCTCGGCAATTGGGGGCGGCTTCTATCACCACACAAAGCTCATACGTTCCTGCCTCTTCATAAATATGATAGCCTGTATTATCACTTGTACCATCTCCATAATTGAAGATGATGAACTCATAAGCCGAATTAGAGATTATTTCAACCCATAGCCCCAAAGGATTCGTAGGATCAGGGCCAAATTCAAAATCTAATTCAAAACCAGCACACGGATCTACGGGTTCTTCAATGATAATTGTCTCACAAAACTCATCGGTACAACTTTCGTATTCAATAGCCAAGCAAACCGTATAAGTACCTGGATCAAAACTATGCTGCGGGTCACAATTATCAGATACTGTTCCATCTCCAAAATTCCACAAGCAAGTCGTTCCTTCAGTCGGGAAGGATTCATTGTTGAATTGTACGATTCCTTCTTCTTGCCATAAGATATTCCAATAAGCTTCACAATTTATGGGTGGAGCTTCTACTATTACAGCCTTACACACTTCTGCTCG
>JAHDHP010000235.1:5604-7416 GCA_020631245.1 Bacteroidota bacterium
ACTCCACAATTGTAGGATTAAAAGGATCAATGGCAAAGTCAAAATCAACTTCGAAACCTTCGCAGCTATTCGGATTTTCTTCGATGATAATATTTTCGCACATTTCGTCTACACAGCCTTCATATTCAATGGCTAAACAAACGGTATAAGCTCCAGGAGCATATTGATGAATTGGATCACAGTCGTTCGAAATAACCGAGCCATCTCCAAAGTTCCAAGCACACTGTAAGCCTTGATAAGGAAGCGATTCATTGTTAAAATGTACAACTCCTCCCTCTTCCATTAATAATATATTCCAATTGGCATTACAATTTACAGGCTCATCAACTACCACCTCTATATCGGTACAGTATTCATCTCTACAATTATTATCATTTTCAATAACCAAACACACCTCATATACCCCCGAATAAGTGTATGAATAGGTGAAATCTTGAGAAGAAGTAAAGGTTTCGCCTACCCCATCGCCCAAACTCCACGCCCAATAACCAGAGGTAGCCGTTGAAAGGTCGGTAAATGCAACAATACCACCATCTATCGTATATTCAAAATAAGCTTCATAACCCACACATGGATTATTGGGTTCTCCCTCGACAACAATCGTAGAACAATACTGACTTTCGCAATTTTCGCCACCTAATATTGTCAAGCACACTTCGTATTCACCTGGCTCATATAAATGAACAGGATTCAAATCATAGGAAGTAGAACTAGTACCATCACCAAATGACCAATGCCACCAAGTAATTCCTTCTGGTGCATTGGTCCAAGAAACATCGTAAAACAGCACCTCCCCTCCTTCTCCATACTCCCACTCAAAAAAAGCTTCACAAGCCTCGTTTGGCGTTTGTACAACTGTAATTGTTTTACAAGTCTCACTACGACAATCTTCCGTCTCTAAAACCAAACATACCGTATAATTGCCATTTGTTGTAAAAGTATGAGTAGGATTGCTGTCTGTACTGCTTGTTCCATCTCCAAAATGCCATACCATAAACGGATAAGTTCCTGTTGATTGATTATCAAATAGCAGGGTAACTCCATCTGAGTCTACAGAAAAAGTATAAGCAGCAGCCAAGCCATCACAAGGATCATCTTGAGCGAGTACACATTGTGACACAGTTATTGTAAGTAAACAAGTAAGTAGAAGATGTAAGTGTTTTCTCATTTTATTATATTTAAACTATCTCAAAAAATACTGCTAGGATATTGGTGGGCGTGCCCTTTTCCTCCTCGCCTGTACATGCGTCTACGCATGTACAGGCACGAGGAGGAAAAGGTCGGGCTATCCGTTTGTAGTTGCCTTACACCCACTAGTTCAGCATATGTCTAGCAGTGTCTTCCTCCCGTCAGCCCTGCTAGGCATTGCTTCACAAAGCGGCTGTTTCGTCAAGCTACCACTTCTATCCCTCACGCAGTCTCCTCCTGGGAGGAGATTTAGAGGTGGGTTTCTGTGCGACAGAAGTACTTTTAGCCTTCATTAGATATTGTTTATTTTGCAATAAACCGCTTTTACAAAGGTACGACGCTATACTTGTACTTGAAGAATTGAGTGAGGCTGTTAAAGCAAATTTACAAAATGCAAATGATTTGTTTAACAGTTTCCTACCTAAAGATAAGTAAATCAATTTATTCTTTCCTCTTTACTAAGTCAATGAGTGGAACAACAAAGTAAATAGTGATGGAAGAGATAGGGGAAATTGCTTTAGAATGGAGGAGAAACAACAAAATGGAGGGGAATAAGCTAAGGAATGATGATAAGTAAAGAAGAAAGAATAAATTGACCAATCTAGCTGTCTCTTTGCTAACAAT
>JAHDHP010000236.1 GCA_020631245.1 Bacteroidota bacterium
TAATTCACTCAATCACTCATTGAACATGAAAGCAGTCATCCAACGAGTATCCCACGCCTCCGTCACCATAGAAGGAAAAGTAAAATCCTCCATTCAAAAAGGACTACTCATTTTGTTAGGCATCGAAAATGCTGATACTGAAGAAGACATTCAATGGTTAAGTAAAAAAATCGCAAATCTTCGTATCTTCCCAGATGAAAATGGCGTGATGAATGTCTCGCTCATAGATGCAGACGGAGAGGTGATTGTCGTTAGTCAGTTTACCCTCCATGCAAGTACCAAAAAAGGAAATCGCCCCTCCTATATCAAAGCAGCAAAACCAAACATATCAGTGCCCTTATACGAGCGTTTTGTAGAAGTGCTATCTACAATTACTGGAAAAGAAGTACAAACAGGTGAGTTTGGAGCCGATATGAAAGTCGAACTCCTCAATGACGGACCTGTTACCATTATTATCGACACGAAGAATAAAATATAAATGAAATCATTTATTGATCCTGAAAGCCCCCCTTTAACGATACGAGAAGCCCAAGAAACCATTGATGAGTGGATTACCACGGTAGGAGTACGTTATTATAGCGAACTTACCAATATGGCAGTTCTATGTGAAGAAGTGGGCGAAGTGGCGCGTATTATGGCGCGTGAATATGGTGAGCAATCTTTCAAAAAAGACGCGCCTAAACCAGAATTAGGCGATGAACTAGCTGATGTCTTATTTGTGTTGATGTGTATTGCCAATCAAACAGGTATTGATCTTACCCAAGCACTTCGCAAAAATCTCGACAAAAAAAACAAGCGTGATGCAGATCGTCATGCGAATAATCCTAAGTTAAAATAACTATTGCTATGAGTGCTACTATTCCCCAATATGATGTGATTATTATAGGGGCAGGTTTGTCGGGTATTTGTGCCGCCTACCATCTCCAAGATAAATGCCCACAAAATACATTTGCTATCTTAGAAGCTCGTGAAAATATGGGTGGTACGTGGGATTTGTTTAAATATCCTGGTATTCGCTCCGATTCGGATATGTATACACTCGGTTTTTCTTTTTTTCCGTGGAAAGACCCCAAAGCGATTGCGGATGGTCCTGCTATTTTGTCTTATATCAACGAAACAGCCAGAGAGTTTGGAATTGATAAAAAGATACAATACAGCCACCGTGTTACGACGGCAGAATGGAAAAGTGAAGAAGAAATGTGGGAAATAGGGATTGCTGCGCATCCTTCTGTAGCAGCAAAACGGATAAAAGCGAAGTTTCTTTTTTCTTGTACAGGGTATTATAATTATGAACAAGCACATAGACCTAGCTTCCCAAAAGAAGAACAGTTTCAAGGAACAATGATACATCCTCAAAAGTGGGATACAAGCCTTGATTACACCGATAAAAAGGTAGTGGTGATTGGGAGTGGCGCAACAGCTATTACGCTTGTACCCGAAATGGCAAAAAAAGCGAGTAAAGTAACCATGTTACAACGTTCACCAGGTTATATTGCCAATCTTCCAAGAGAAGACATGATTGCTAATTTTTTCAAAAAAGTACTTCCTGCTAAAACTGCACATCACCTAGCTCGTTGGAAAAATATCCTGTTGGGACTCTTTTTTTATAAGCTCTGTCGAAAATGGCCTGACCGAATGAAAGGCTTTTTTCAGAAGGAAATTAAAAAAACACTAGGGGATCAGTACGAAGAAAAACACTTTGACCCCAAGTATAATCCTTGGGATCAGCGAGTCTGTTTAGTGCCTGATAATGACCTTTTTGACTCCTTGAAAGCAGGTAGTTCGGAAATGGTAACTGATACGATAAAGGAGTTTACAGAAACAGGTATTTTATTGGACTCAGGCGAGCATTTAGAGGCTGATATTATCGTGACGGCTACTGGTTTAAAAATTCAATTACTCGGAGGAGTTAAAGCCAAAATAGATGGGCGGGTGATTGATACAGGACAACTCAAAGCCTATAAAGGCGTGATGTTTAGTGGTGTGCCGAATATGGCTTTGGCAGTAGGCTATACCAATGCCTCTTGGACTTTGAAATGCGACCTCAATTGTCAATTTGTAGCAAAGTTGCTCAACTATATGTATAAAAATGGCTACGAAGTATGTACCCCTCGTTTCGACCCTGATTCATTTGAGGTAGAACCCTTACTTGATTTTGATGCAGGTTATATCAAACGGGCTTTAGATGTACTCCCTAAACAAGGCTCCGAAGCTCCCTGGAAGGTGTATCAGAATTATGTGAAAGATGTACGGTCTTTGAAGTATGGGAAAATAGACGATAAGTATTTAGAATACAAGTAGAGACGTTGCACGCAACGTCTGTAATGATAAAATATGATCGTCATTACTGAAACTACTATTGTAATTGTGAATAACGGTGTATAGTGCCGAAGGCTGAGCGGTATGAGCGAAGACAAGGGACGACCATAGTGAAGCCTGTGCGAGTAGCTACATATTAGCCGAAAGCCCGACCTATATAGAAAAAGCGCAGTAACTGTGAAACAGTTATTGCGCTTTTTCTATATAGGACACGCCCAGCGAATAGTACTTGAGGGAAGAGTGCATACAATGTACTTATTTTGGTAAATTAAGTAGAAAAAACTTTTTACATTTTGTAGTTATTTAGCTATCTTATTAATCCAATTCAACCGTATCTTACTCATTCTCTATCAGGAATCTGTGTTAATTTCTTTTTGATCATTGTTTCTATAGTAACAACTAAATAAACCTTACTTTCTTTAACTAGCCTTTGGCAATGCTTAAGAGGCTATGTAAGTATATAAGAATTACTTTATATTATCTAAAGCATTTATTATTGTTTCGATAGGGGTACGATGTCCATAGTCATACCAATATACTTGGTGAGGAATTTGTTGTTGTTGCATGAACTCTATCGTAGCTTTAGGGTTTATTATTTTGTCTTCTTTTCCAAGATGTAAATGATAGTTCGCTTGGTCGGAAATGGGCTGATAAGGAGGTATATGAATAGGAATAGAACGGAAAGAAAGAGCGGGATTGAGAAGAATAACCGTTGATATCGATAGTACTTGAGAGAGTTTGAAGGCGAAATAACCGCCCATTGAACTTCCAATAACAATATCTGTTTTTTGATATTTGAGTTGCTCATATAGGTTTGAAAAACAATTAGGAGTGCGATAATTTAAAGCAGGGGCATAAACAAAGTATTGACTACTTAAAAAATCTACTTTTTTGCCGCCTTGTTGTGATTCAAGTCCATGTAAGTATAGTAATTTGTTCATAAGTTTAATATCTTGAGGGTGAATTTCGCTACAAGTAAAGAGATTTTAGTCATAAAGGCAATATTTTTTGCCATAAGTAAAAAATAAATAATAGTAAGTTGTTTTTTTGATGTATTATGAATTGAAAATGAATTGTTTATTTTTATTAGACTATATGTGAAATACCAGTTTTTTTTATAAGATTTGTTTACTTAAGGGGTGATCTATACAATTTTTTTTGCTCTATCTGTTTAGAAAACCCTCGTTAAAAGTACTAAAGAATTGAAGGACATAATTAAAGAAATAAAAAAAGGAAACAAAGAAGTGTTAGGCGAGCTATATGAAACGCAGCGTACACCATTTGTTAACTGGTTGAGGCGAAAGTATTCACTTTCAGAAGAAGATGCACTAGATGTTTACCAAGAAAGTATTTTGGCAGTATACCGAAATATTTTGGATAACAAACTAGATAATATGAAGAGTGGCATTTCGACCTATCTTTTTGCAGTCGGTAAGAATATATGGCTAAATCGACACCGTAAAATTGATCGAGAAATGGCATTTACTTTCAAGTTTAAAGATCAACATCAAGAAGAGGTACATGTGAATGAAATGAGGGTAGAAGAGTACCACGGTATTTCTTCCGAATTATTGAAGGTCGTAAGTCAAGTAGTGGTAGATATGAAGGAGCCTTGTTATTCGGTATTAAAGTTGTCTTTACTATATGATCTATCTACACAGGAAGTGCTAGATAGATTGAATTATAAAAATGCAAATGTTTTATATACACAAAAAAATAGATGTTTGAAAAAAGTGCAAACTATTGTTAAGAAACAATATAAAAAGGAAGACTTTTTAGACAATTAATTACACTAAGAATTTATACACTTGATTATCATGGACGAGCAACAAAGAATAACTAGTTTATTAGAACGTTTTGTGAAAGGATACATTACTTTGGCAGAAAAGGAAGAAGTGAATCAATTAGTAGCTTCCAATGCAGCTATTGCCGAACAATTACAGACCTTGCAAGTTTTGCGCAAAGGTATGATTGAGGAAGAGTTACAAAGTAGTCGCCTGTTTCTACAATCTTTAGAAAAGCAATCACTTAAGGAAAAGGTGGGCGAAAAAGCAAAACAACTAAAACAACTAAAACAACAAATACAGTACTCTATTGAGGAGTTAAAGAAAATGTTTGCCCCATTTCCGGCCTACGATCAATATGCTTTGCAATTTGCTCAACGTGCTGCTAGTGATGTAAATTTAGTGTTGAAAGCTCCCGAAAATGATATGAATTGCGAGTCCCTACAATTGGAATTCTCTTTGAGTAAACCTCTTGAAACAGAAGAAGAAATAGAAATTGTTATTGAAGATAATCAATCTCGCGAAAAAATAGCTCAAGAATTTGAACCTACTACACAACAATTTAAGATAAATCTTTCTCAAGCAAATCTCTCTCCTGGTCGCTACTATTGGAAATTTATGGTTGAAGATGCAGTGGTTATTGGTAGCTTTTTTATTCAAAAAGACTTGATGCCTGCATAACAAAGAGTTTATGATAGTAACACTTCAATTATAGGTATATCAGCTATTGTATATAGCAGCTCTCAGCTAGTTTAACATTATACAATCAACTTGGGTATGCCCAAGCCGCATACTACCACCCGTTCGTTTCTGCGTCTTCGCATGAACCAAACGGATGGGAGAACTACGGCTTGGTTGGGCTATCCGTTTGTAGAACAATTCAAAATATGAATGTTAAAGAAATTCTAAACCAAGCCAAATTATTAAAAAATCAAAAAAAATTAGAACAGGCTATTGACTTGTATCAACAAGCTTATGCCATTTTTGAAGAAGCAGAAAACTGGCCAAAAGCAATAGATTGCTTATACCATATTATACATACGAAGGTATTACAACTACAACTAAAAGGAATTAAAACACCTAATTGGGAAGGGTATTTTAAGGAGCGACTGGAGTTTGCTCAAACAAAACTAGACCCCAATGATTCCTTAATTATTGCATTAAGACTTAAAGACACACAGTATCTTTTTTATGATAAACAATATGAAAAGGCAATAAAAAAAGCGAATCAGATTTTACAAGAATCTAGCTCTGCAAATAAGCCTAATGTTGATGGTGTTATTTATGTATATGTGTTTATCGCGAAATGTTATAAGTATGCAAGAGATCGAGAAGAGCATTTAGCTTATATGCAAGAAGTACTTCGCATTTTTGAGCAAGATAAAAAGCTATACCAAAAGGGGATTTTTGAGATATGTGTCATGTTAGGTTCCTTTTATTATTACATTGATCTTTCAGAATCACTAAGATACTTAAATAGAGCCTTAGACCTATCTCAAACAATAGATGATTTGAATGACGCCGATTTGCGAAGCTTGTACAATAGCTTAGGTATTGCTTATTACGAACAACATGATGTAGAAAAGGCGATTCAGTACTTTCAAAAGGTCGCACATATTTCTTTATCCAAAGAAATTAATACGATCCAACTCCCTTTTACCTATATGAATATTGGTAACTGCTATAATAAAAAGAATGAGTTAGAACAAAGTGAGTTTTATTTTGAAAAAGCATTAGAACAAGGTATAAAAATACATGGAGCAAAAGGAGCTAATGTGGGGGTGATTAATACAAATTATAGTATCATGTTAATGCATAAAGGCGACCTAGATAAAGCCTTAGAATGTTTGCATACTGCTGCCAGTATTTTTGAAAATATAACACATGATGAACAAAATTGGAAAGATAAAATTAATGAAGGATTATCCCAATGTTATTTGAAAAGAGCGGATTATGAAAAATCGATTTTTTATGCACATAAAGTGATTCAAGGTAAGGTATTCCAATCTAAAAAATATATTGCTTGGAATGTAGAGCAGTTATTTATGATAGGAAGATGTTATAAGGGAAAAAAGGCTTTTATAAAAGCAAGTCATTATTTACAAGAAGCACTACAACTGGCTTGTAAGGATTTTGAGGAAACAAATCACTATATTAATCCTACTTTAAATAGCATTCAATTAAAAGGTCCGATTATTAAAGTTTTAGAAGAAAAGGGAAGGGGTTTTTTAGGAGAATTCCAAAAAACTAATAATTGGATGTATGGCTGTGCAGGATTATTTAGTTATCAACTAGCCACCCAATTACAAAACCAATTATACCAACAATATGATTCTGAAAGTTCGAAAATAAGCCTACATTCTATTTTGGATACATTGCATTATAGATTAATTGAAGCTTTTTTGTTTGTTATTAATAAAATGGAAACCAATGAAGAAGCATACATAAAAGCAATACCAACACTTATTGAATTAAACGCGCGCTATCATCCTCCTCATACTTTCCCTTACATCAAAAACCTAAAGGAATGTAAAGAGAAATTGTTTTTTTATGGTGAACAATTTAAAGGGAAGGTGTTATTAGATAAATTAAAGACGAATCAAGCCATATTTAAAGCGCAATTACCTGCCCACTTAATTCAACAGGAAGCAAACTTAAAACAGGAACTCATTGCCCTAGAAAAAAAAGTTAGTCAAGCAAAGTTGGCTTTAAGTAAGGCAGATGGGCAAGCAATAAAACAACTTTTTCAAGAATTAGCCTTTCTGCAAACTCAACATTTAGACATTCAGGAAACCTACCAAGCAACCATTACAGAAATAGAGACTATTAGTCCTCATTGTTTTAGCGTAAATGAACAAGAAGAAATAGTACGTTTAGAAACATTACAACAAGTATTGACACCCCAACAGTTAGTATTGAGCTATGTTGTTGTAATAGATGAAATTGTTATATATTGTGTTGGGAGAGAGCTATATCAGGTCATTTCTATTGATAAACCCAAAGACTTTGACCAATTGGTAAAACGGTTTTTAAAAGCCATCAACCAATTGCGTTATCAACGATATGTACATTTAGCCTCTCAATTTTATCAATTGTTAATCGAACCTGCCCTTCATATTTCACAAACTGACAAGGTAGATGAATTGATTATTATTCCGCACAATAGTTTGACTTATATACCTTTTGAATCTTTATTAACCTTTGAGCCTAATGATAAAGAAATCAATTACTCCAATTTACCTTATTTAATTAATGCTTTTAAAATAAGTTATCATTATTCCGCCTCTTT
>JAHDHP010000237.1 GCA_020631245.1 Bacteroidota bacterium
TTGCTACAAGGATCGTAGTCAATAAGGAGGGATTCGAACCAAGCGGCTCCGATACGCCAATCAAGTTTTAAGTCTTTGACGAAGAAGCTGGCTACATTTTGGCGGCCACGATTGGACATAAAACCCGTATGAATTAGCTCGCGCATATTGGCATCTATGAAAGGCACACCTGTTTGTCCTTTGCACCATTTTTCGAATAAATTTTCGTTATTCCAGCATTTTTGAGGGCGTTGTTGAATGCCTCCTTTTTTGAAAATGGCGGTTTGGTAGCGCATGGCTACTAGGCGGAAATAGTCGCGCCAAAGGAGTTCGAAAATAAGCCAGTAGGTTGATTTGTTTTTGACGCGTTCTGTTTCATAGCGTTGTACTTCTTCGTAGATGCTGCGAGGTGAAATACAACCGAAAGAAAGCCAGGGAGCAAATTTGGAGGAGTAGTCGGCTCCTAGTAAGCCATTGCGGGTTTCTTTATATTCTTTGAGGTGGTCGCCATCCCAAAAATAGTGTTTGAGACGGAGTAAGGCGGCTGTTTCTCCTCCTTTGAAGGTAATAGCTGCGCGTTTGTCTTTAATGAATGTTCGGTGTCCTAAAGTATCTAGGGTAGGAATATCGCCTGTATTGATGCCTACTGGTAATTGGATACTTTCAGGAATGGGTAGAGTAGGGCGGACTTCTCCTTGTTTTTCAATTCTTTTTCGATATTGGGTAAAGATGTCGGGTAGGTCATCTATGTTGAAGGGGTGGTCATCGTAGTGGTAGAGAGTTTGCCCCCAGAAAAAGTCGATGGGTATTTCGATGGTTTCTAGGCTATATTCTAGTTTGTCTTCGACATATATTTCTTCACTAGTAACTTCCTGTTGGCAGTAGACAGCTTTGACACGGTAGTATTTGGCAAGGGCAAAACAAACTTCTTCAGGTTTGCCATGCTTAATGACTAAATCAGCTCCTAAGTCTTGTAATTGAAAACGGAGGTCGCGTAGACTTTCAATGAGAAATTGGGCGCGGTATTTTCCTGTTTTAGGAAATCCGTAAGAGGTGTTTTTGAAGTGTCGAGGATCTACACAATAAAGGGGGATAATTTGCTTGGCATCTTTACAGGCTTGGTAAAGGGCTTCATTATCTCTTACTCTCAAATCGTTGCGGAATAGGACAATGATGATGTCGTTTTTTTCATACATAGTGTGTTTATAACAAGTGGTGGTGGGATTTGTTGAGTGATTTTTGATTACAGAAATAGGTGGGGTGTCGGAGTAGAGACAAGGCATGCCTTGTCTGTACGAACGTTTGATAAATATGCCTTGTCTGTACGAACGTTTGATAAATATGCCTTGTCTGTACGAACGTTTGATAAATATGCCTTGTCTGTACGAACGTTTGGGAAAATAAAAAAAGAGCGCAATCAACGCTTGGTTGTTGCACTCTGCTATTTGCACCCTAAAAAGTTTTGTTAGAAAAAGAGCGGTGGTAATTTGTTTCAATTACCACGCTCTGAATTTGCACCCTAAAAATGTTAATTCATTTGATTATTGAGTAGTCCTTGTTCGTAGATACGATGATCTAGTTCTCGGATATATCGTTTTGCTTTTTTGTTCCCAAATTGAGTATAGGATTTTGTTGCCCAGTCTTTGGCGGATGTTAGTTTTCCTTCTGCTTCACAAGCGAGTGCCATATTATATGCAGCTCTTCCTGCCAATTTGCGGTCTGCACCACCCATTACTTGTTTCCAGATACCTGCTGCTTCTTTCCAACGATTGGAGCGAGCATATCGGGCAGCCATTTTCATACGGTTATCACCTTTGGCGTAATAATCTCTAGAAGTATATACAAAAGTGGGAGCGATACGCATTCCGTAGAAGGTGCCTGCTGCAAAGCTGGTTTCACCAACTCCAAACTCTTTAGATGGAATATCGCTTAAAGCATCAGCTTCGTATCTGCCTGAGCCTGACCAATCTCTACGTTTTGTGACACCGAATTCGTCGATGATACGGCGTGTTTTGGGATCGTATAAACGCCATCCTAGATGTACACGAGCATCTAACTCAGTACAGTAGTCAATTTCAATATATTCGTTACCATCTTTGTCTTTGCGCGTATTTTCTCTTTTTCTACAGGTTACATCTGTATCTGAGTCATAAGCTTCGAGAGCGGCTACAGCATCTACATTGTAGGTGTCGCAGATTCTTTCTATTTCATTCCAAGAAAGTGGTGGAGGTAATTGGCGTCTGCCGCTTCCTACCATTTCTATATTGGTATGTTTGACAGTAAATCTAGGGGTGCGCATAAGGGCTTCGGTAAGTCCTGTTATGGCTCTGTTGGCTCCGATCCGATCTTGGTAAATAGTTTCTCCTGTAAAGATGGCTTCTACGGTATTACCAAATTTTTTAGGTGGTAAACTTCGGTTGATGGTGGCGATACTTTCAACGTGATCGGGTAAAGCAAACTCCGCAGGCTGTAGTACTTGCAATTGTGTGCTTGACATACAGCCTGGAAGAATTGCAAATAAGCATAGGGTAATGCTTAAGGTTAGTAGGTGTTTGAATTTAATGGAATTGAATAACATGGTTTTTATTTTTTTCGAGGAGTCAAGATACAAGGCATGTCTTGTCTGTACAGTTAGTCTATAATAATGATCTCTCGAATTTATCGGATAACGGTTACGGTATCTTTGATGTCAAATTTCGAGAAAGTTAAGCGTAAAAAAAATTACATTATAGAAGGCTTGTCGAGTATAAAATTTAACCATTTATATAGCTATTTAGCTGTTTTTTGCTGAGTTTACAGGTTATCCAGTCACTTTCTAATTTCATTCCAAGCTGTTTGTAGAATTGGATGGCGGGTTCGTTCCAATCTAAAACATGCCAGCGTACCTGATTTGCTCCCATTTTATGTGCTTCTTTGAATAATGCGTCGATTAATTGTTTGCCAATTCCCTGGCGACGGTGGCTTTGAGTTACTACTAAATCATCGAGGTAAACTATTTTACCTTTCCAGGTAGAATAGATCACATAGAAGAGACACATGCCTACAACCTTTGCCTTTCCATCTACGTCTATTTCTTCAGCGACTTTAAGGTAGTAAAGTGGTTTTTCTCCAAACCCATCTTCTTCAAATTGTTCGAGGGTAGTGGTTACTTCTTCCAGTGCATTTTCAAATTTTGCGAGTTCACAAATGAGTTGGTGAGCTGCGGCGGCATCTTTACGAGTGGCTGTTCGGATTTGGATCATATTTTTTTATAGTGGTTGAGACGTTGCACGCAACGTCTTTACAGATGAGTGATTGAATGGAGACAATGCATGCCTTGTCTGTACGAGAGATTGAGGAGATAAAATTTGGGGAAACGGTCATTTTATCTTTACCTTTGTTACATCAAAATAGGCATGGTTTGTGTCTAATTTATATGTGTTATTTGTCTTATGATACTGCTGAGCAATTGCCCAATCATTTTTCAACAGTACCCTATAATAAAATAAAACAGGTACATCTTATCGAGAAAGCATCATGATTAATAAAAAAGTAATAACCTTAAATGAGTTTATCATCGAGGAGCAGAAGGGATTTCCTTATGCGACTGGTGAATTATCTAGTTTACTGCGTGATATTGTATTTGCTGCAAAATTAGTGAATCGAGAGGTGAATAAAGCAGGCTTAGTAGACATTCTTGGAACGACTGGTAGTAGTAATGCGAGTGGAGAGGAGGTAAAGAAGCTAGATGTTTTTGCGCATGAACAGTTTGTAAATTCATTGCGCACAAGTGGTGAGTGTTGTGGTGTAGCTTCAGAGGAGAGCCAGGATTTTCTGTCGTTTGATAATGAACGTGCAAAGAATGCGAAATATGTAGTTTGTATTGACCCTTTGGATGGATCGTCTAATATTGATGTAAACGTATCAATTGGGACGATTTTTTCTATTTTAGAGCGTAAGTCAGTGAGTGGCCCTTGTGTGTTGGAAGATTTCTTACAGTCTGGTTTTAGACAGGTAGCGGCTGGTTATGTGGTCTATGGTGCTGCTACTTTATTGGTGTATACGACTGGTGATGGTGTAAATGGTTTTACGCTTGATCCTAGTATTGGTGAGTTTTGTTTATCACATCCGAATATAAAGATTCCAGAAAAGGGGAAAATTTATTCGATTAATGAGAGTTACCGTGCGCGTTTTGCGGATTCAGTGAATGAGTTTGTTGATTATTGTAAGGTGGAGGATAAGGCGTCTAATCGTCCATATAGCTGTCGTTATATTGGGTCGATGGTGGCAGATTTTCACCGTAACTTGTTGAAGGGAGGTATTTTTATGTATCCTGCTATGAGCACACATCCGAATGGTAAATTGCGTTTGTTGTATGAGTGTAATCCGATGGCGTTTATTATTGAACAGGCGGGTGGATTGGCTACTTCTGGTGAGCAGCGTATTATGGAAATTACACCGCATAAATTACATCAGCGTACTCCTATTTTTATTGGTTCGAAGGAGATGGTTTATAAGGTAGTGGAGTATATTAATCAGGAGAAGTTGGTGGGTAGTGTGAATGGGGTGGAGCATTGAACCACAGAGAGGAGCCACAGAGGACACAGAGAGGAAGTCCATAGATTTTGTGGAAAATTCATTTATAGATATATGAAAAATATATAAAGGTAGTCATTGACTACCTTTTTTTATTTTTGAACCATAAAAGAAATAGAAGAGCATTTAAGAGTTTTCATAAAAGATTTGCGAAGACGTATGAAGGACATATAAGGGTAGTCTTCGACTACTTTTCGTATAAGTGCCAGCGAAGACGCTGGAGGCAGCCTCTTAGATGTTCATGCGAGGACGCATGAATGGGCAAGGTAGGAGTATTTTATTTTATAGGATTGGGATTGATTTCGTCGCGTTCGATTTTGCCATCTCTAAGGCGGATAATACGGTGGGCGTGTTGGGCTACATCTTCTTCGTGGGTGACGAGGATGACGGTGTTCCCTTTGTTGTGGATGTCGGTGAAGATGTCCATGATTTCGTGGGAGGTTTTGGTATCAAGGTTACCAGTGGGTTCATCGGCTAGGATGATGGAGGGGGTATTGATGAGGGCGCGGGCGATGGCTACGCGTTGGCGTTGTCCTCCTGATAGTTCATTGGGGCGGTGGTCGCTTCGATCGCCTAGTCCTACCATTGTTAAGATGTCTAAGGAGCGGTCGTAGCGTTTTTTGCGGCTGACTCCTGCATATACGAGAGGGAGGGCTACGTTTTCCCAAGAGGTGAGGCGAGGTAGGAGGTTGAAGGTTTGGAAGACGAAGCCGATTTCGACGTTTCGGATTTCGGCGAGTTCGTTGTCGGTGAGATCCGCCACTTGTTGTCCATTGAGTTGATAACCACCACTGGTGGGAGTGTCTAAGCAGCCAAGTATGTTCATGAGGGTGGATTTTCCAGAGCCAGAAGGGCCCATGAGGGCGACGTATTCATTTCTTTTGATGGTGAGGCTGACTCCATTGAGGGCGCGGATGATTTCTTCGCCCATTTGGTAGAACTTGGTGATATTTTGTATTTCTATAACGTTGGACATGTGGGTTGGTGATTATATGGAGACGTAGCACGCTACGTCTGTACTGGGGATTGGATGCCTCGCGTGAGGGATAGTAGTGGTAGCTTGGTGAAATGCTTGCTTTTGTGAAGCTTGACCTAGCAGGGCTGACAGCGGAAGACACTGCTAGGGCATTAGCTGAACTAGTAAGCAGGAGCCAACTACAAACGAATAGCCCGACCTGGAATAGTTGTTGAGTGGTTGGGTGATAGAGTAGAGACGTTGCACGCAACGTCTTTACAGAAATTGCCCAACCACTCAACAACTATGGAAGGGCACGCCCAAATAATGGGTGATTGAGGGATTGTGTTGTTGAGTTAGTAACGATTCTCTAAGCAGGATTTCATTACTTAGAAATCATTTTGGGTACTAGGAAGAAGTTTTCATCGGCTTTTGGGGCGTTTTTGAGTCCTTCTTCTTTGTTGATTAGTACTTTTACCTCATCTTTTCGAGCGATATTTACTTCTTGGTTCATATAAACGAGTGGTTCGACTTGATCGGTATCTAACTCGCTGATTGTTTGGAAGAAATTTAATATCTTTTCCAAATCTTGTTTGATTGCTTGTTTACCTTCTTCCTCGAAATTGAGTTTGGCGAGGTTGGAAAGGCGGTCGATAAGTTCGTCGTTGATCGTCATGGTTGAACTTTTAGTTGGATGGCGAAGTTACGAAATAAAATTGAGCTTCGAGGAGTCAGGAGGTTGGTTGGAGACGTTATGCATAACGTCTCTACTAACAAATAATTACGAAAAGCTAGACATTATTTTAAACAGGCATTCATTTTTTATATTTTTGTAGCATGGAAACAGTACTTAGTGGTGCCCGACCAACGGGGCCCGTTCATTTGGGCAATTATTTTGGAGCGATTAGCAATTTTGTGAAGATGCAGGAGGAGTATAATTGCTATTATTTTATTGCTGATTATCACTCGCTTACAACTCATCCAGAAGCGAAGGAGTTGAATGAAAACGTAAAACTTTTGTTGGCAACTTATATTGCGTGTGGGGTTGATCCTGAAAAGGCAACTTTGTATATTCAGAGTCATGTGCCAGAGATACCTGAGATGTATTTGTTGTTTAATATGCTGGCATATAAGGGGGAATTGGAAAAGTGTCCTTCTTTTAAGGATAAGGTGCGAAGCCAGAAGTCGTCGAATAAGAGTATTAATGCGGGATTGTTGACTTATCCTGTATTGATGGGAGTGGATATTTTGATTCATAAGGCGAATAAGGTGCCTGTGGGGAAAGATCAGATGGCGCATTTGGAGATGACGCGTGATTTTGCGAATCGATTTAATTTTATGACGGATTCTACTTATTTTCCAGAACCAGAAGCTTTTAATTTTGGAAATGAGTTGTTGAAGGTTCCTAGTTTGGATGGTTCAGGTAAGATGTCGAAGTCGGCGGATAATCCGAATAGTACGATTTTCTTTTCGGATGAGGATTCGGTGATTTTGAAGAAGGTGAAAAAGGCGAAGACGGATGGAGGGCCGATTATGGAGAATCAGGAGAAACCAGAGGAGATTCAGAATTTGTTTGATTTGATGGCTTTGGTGAGTACGGATGATACGATTGCTCATTTTGAGGAGACTTATAATAATTGTACGGTGCGTTATGGTGATTTGAAGAAGCAATTGGGGCAGGATATGGTGAATTTTGTGGCTCCTATTCGTGAGCGAATTAAGGAGGTGCGTGCGGATGAGGATTTGTTGAGACGTGTGGTGAAAATTGGTGATGAGAAGGCGAGGGAGAGTGCTTCGAAGACCTTGCAGGGAGCGAAGAAATTGATGGGGATGAATTATTTTACGTGAT
>JAHDHP010000238.1 GCA_020631245.1 Bacteroidota bacterium
ACCGTTCCATCGTTCAACCGTTCCATCGTCATCACCACGACTTCTTAAACGCATAACTAATAGAAATGTGTCTTTTATTTTTGGCGAGATACAAACCTTCTAATATAATTGTTTTTCCTTTTCGCAACTGTCGAATATTACGATACAATTCATCAACAGTACTTATTTCTTTATCATTAATTTTCTCAATAATAAATCCTTGTCTAATAGATGTGTTATGCTTAAGAACACCATCCTGCATATCAAGTACGCGAATACCGTTAAATATCCCTAAATTGCGAAGTTCACTAGGACCTAATTCTTCAAGATCTGCTCCTAGTTTTTCAGCAATTTGAATATCAGAAAATTGAATAGAATTATTATTGCCAGTTTCATCAGTTAAGGTAACCGATATAAATTTATAAGCTCCATTTCGCCATACTGTCAGTGCAATCGATTCATCAGGACTAAAAACAGCCAATCGTTCATTGAGTTCCGACTCTGAGTTCACGACTTTCCCGTTGACTTCGGTAATAATATCACCTATCAACAATCCTGCTTTCATCCCCGCTCCATCAGGAAGCACCTTTTTGATATAGACTCCTATCAACTCTTTTAATAGTTTTCGTTTCCGTGTTTCTGGATCAGGAGGCATAACTTCTATACCCAAAAATGCACGTTGTACGGCACCATGAGTAATAAGGTCAGCAACTACCTTACTCACCATATTGGAAGGGACAGCAAAAGAATAGCCTTGATAACCACTATTACTTGTTGCAATGGCAGTAACTATACCGACAAGTTCCCCCTGAGTATTAACCATTGCTCCTCCACTATTTCCAACATTTACAACTGCATCTGTTTGAATAAAGGATTCAATAGCATCCTCATTAGGGTTAATCTGAATATCTCTTCTTTTGGCACTAACAATACCCGCTGTAACAGTGGACAGAAGCTCAAAAGGATTTCCAACAGCAAGTACCCATTCTCCAACTTGTAAGCGATCCGAATTACCAAAAGAAATAGTAGGTAGCTTTAAATTGGGAGCCATAAGCTTAATTAATGCCAGGTCAGTAGCTTTATCATAACCAACAAATTCAGCAGGATAAGACTTGCCATCATGTAGAATAACATTGATTTTTTTAGCATTTTCAATCACATGGTAATTGGTTACGATGTGCCCATCACTACGAATAATAACACCTGACCCAGAGGATAATTTATCAATACTATTATAACCAAAGCCAGATTCCGAATTCCACAATTCTTCCTCTTCTTTAATGAATTCATACAAACCATCATTGGAGTCTTTGAAAGAATTTGGAACATCTTTATAAGTATTAATATGTACTACTGCAGGAGTAGCTATTTTTGAAATATTAACAAAGTTAAAGTTGTTAGTAGTATTTAGTGATTGTTGGTAAGCTTGTGGAATTTGTTGATTGTAAGCTGCCAATCGAACCATTTGACGAGGACTAGGATTTTCTATAGAATTGGAGCTAGTAGGTAATGTATATGGTAGGTGATTCATCATTAGTTTATGATACCCCATGACAGTACATAACGAACTAATGACGGATATGATTATAACAAATAAAAATCTTCTCATGAGCGTATTTTTTCACCTGAGAGTTGATCTGAAAATTGGCTTCATAGTAACTCTAATGGGCTAATAATTAATTAGTCCAAATTATATGCCATTCTGAAAGCTTGTCTAGATAATATAATCAGGAATAGCTTGTTGGTCGTTGTACAACTAACAAAATGGATGTACAGACTGACAAGGGTTCAGGTTTGTCTACAAAAATAAGGGGAATTAAGACGCTGTCTCTATTTATAATAAAGACAGTCTTTGGGTGAATTGAGTGGGCGAAATAACTACTCTGCGAATATATAAGAGAAAGGGGAAAATGATCTGGTTAAAAATAGGCAACTGTTTTTTTGATCATTTATAACGTCTTTGAAAAATAAGTGAATAACTGATTAGAAAAATAACACTGTCTAGAATCGCATAAACAACAATATACTGTTCTATTATGCGAAGTTAATAAAAAAGAACTATATCAGTGACTTTTTTGTGACATTTGAATCGTTTTTATTCTAATTTTTCCATTTTTTTATCAGATGATCATAAGAAAAAATAACTTCTTTGTACTTTTGTGACCTTTATTAACCATTTCAAGTAGTATGGCAAGTTTGCAGAGTCGTTTACTGTGGAGATATATGCGGATGATGAAATCTATGATTATCAGTCGTAATAAACATACAGATATTCCCTTTCTTCGTCGAGGTATGTCTATCGCAGCCTCCAGAAATATCATGCCCTCAGATGTGAAGCTGAAAGAAGTGTTGATAGGTAAAGTATCTGGTATAAGTTTTAAACCGAAAGAATTTCGACGAAATGTTGTATTACTCTATTTGCATGGTGGAGGTTATGCAGTAGGCTCTGCCAAAACGCACCAATCACTCGTTGCCCAAATTGCCAAAACTACCAAAATACGCGCGTTAAGTATCAACTATCGCCTTGCTCCCGAACATCCATTTCCTGCAGCCCTCGATGATGTAATGGATACCTATGTTTGGTTACTAAATGAAGGATATGAGCCAGGTAATATTGTATTTGGTGGAGACTCCGCAGGGGGTGGGTTGACGCTTGCCAGTATGTTATATGCACATCAAGAAGAACTACCAAGTCCTGCAGCAGGTATTTGCCTTTCTCCCTGGACAGACCTCACAGGCACGAGTAATTCTGTACAAACGAAGGACGATATTGATCCAATGTTAAAAGCCTCTGAATTATTAACATGGGGACGGAATTATGCAGGTTCGGAAGAATTAATTACTTACCCGCTAGTATCGCCTCTTTATGCAGAAGAAGCAGCCTTAAAAAAACTGCCTCCTGTACTCATTCAAGTTGGAACTTCCGAAATACTAGAAGATGATTCCAAGCGATTTGCAGCAAAAGCCATCAATGCAGGTGCCGATATTACCCTTGATGTATGGGAAGATATGTTTCATGTTTGGCAGTTCTTCTGGCCCATTATGCCCGAAGCTAAAAAAGCCATCAAAGGAATCAGTAGTTATATCAATGAGCATGTAAAAGGATAATATCATGATTGATTTGTAGAATGCTTGGATTATATTAAATTCCCACATTCCCACAATCTTTCCCTCAATCCCCCAACACCACCCCAAACCTCCTCGCATCTCCAGCCCCTGTCAAGCGTCCCGATTGGTCAGATTTTACGGCATTCACCCCTCCATAGAACATACTTTGCGCCTTCCACGGAAGTAAATCCCAAGAAGTCATTTCACGGAGCTGTTGGCATACTTCCTCATTAAAAAGCGGTTCTAGATTCAATAAATTACCTTCCAAGTGAATACGGTCAGCTGCTACAGCTTCTTCAATCGACATACCATGATCAATACAATTCGATAAGACTTGTAAGATGGCTGTACGAATACGATTAGAACCACTCGAACCCAATGTTATTAATCCACCATCGGGAGCTACCACAATAGTAGGAGCCATCATCGAAGAAATACGCTGATTATTTGGCCATTGATGGAAACCTTGTGGGTTTAGGTCTTCCTCTCCCAACATATTATTCATCATAATGCCTGTGCCTGGTATAAAATAGCCCGCTCCTTCACCTGACGAAGTTGTAACACTTGCCGTATTTCCTTGCGTATCCATCACACTGATGTGGGTAGTACTTCCTATTTTATTCGAATACTGTTGCACATGCCCATCCGACAAAAAGAACTCACTCAAACCAGGATGATACAAATGGGCATCAAAATACTGACGACGGGCATGATTAGTTTGCTCCATCACCTCTCCAAGCAAACGCACTCGCTCTGCACTGGCAAATCGAGATGTAGTCATATTTTGTTCCTCCAACAAACGTAAACCAAAGGCAATTAAGCCACCCCCTGAACTAGGAGGAGGGTTGGTAAACAAAGTGTGCTTGCGATATTGAATTTCCAAAGGTTTGCGCTCTACCACCTGGTAACTACTTAAATCTTGTAGTGTTAGATAACCCCCATTATCGCGACAGTCATTCACTAATCGTTGGGCAATCTCTCCTTCATAAAATTCCCTTGCTCCCTCTTTCGCTAGTGTATATAACACATCTTCCAAATAGGGAAAGTGAATAGGATCACCCACTTTCTTCAAAGTCCCGTCTTCATTGGTATAAGCCGTTCTTCCTTCGGGAGAAGCCTTCACAATCGGTTCTAGTAAGTCAATCAAACGATATTGAAACTGATCAAGAGGAAGTCCATTTTTGGCGACTTCAATAGCTGGATGAGCTACTTCCTCAAATGGCATTCGGCCCAGTTGTTTATGAATATGGAATACACCTGCGATATTACCAGGCACTGCCATTGAGGCCAAACCAATATGGAAATCCTGGGTGCTGTCTCCGAAGTCAATGGTGATTTTCCGAAAATCAAGGTCTTTTTCTGGGCGTTTTTGAAGAGGAGTTTGCGTAAAAAAATCGTATAAGACCTGCTTCTGATCCGCAGTATGAGCTAATAGGAAACCTCCACCTGCCGCTGAAATAGAAGCTCCTTCACTTACAAAAGCCGTCATTAATGCTGCTAATGCCGCGTCAAAAGCATTACCTCCCGCTCTTAAAATCTGTAAACCTGCTTTTGCAGTTGCTGTTGACCCTGCCGCTATTATTCCATGTTTGAGTGCCATTTTCTTATTCGTTTGATGAGTTTGGCAAAGATAAAAATTTGTCCAATTTTTTTGAAGGCAACCTTATAATACTAAATAGCAACCATATAAGTGCATTTATCCGTTTTAAATATATTTCAAACGTATAAAAATCTTTAAAATGAGAGTTGTAAGCCGAATATGGATATGGTTTTGTCTTTTGATTCAATTTTGTATCGCGAGTCAAGTATATGCACAACAAAAAAATCGTCTTCAATTAAATGGAGGAATTTCAAATACTATTCATTATAATTATAAGCCCGCTACAAAATTATATAATTGTACTGAAGCATGTTATGTTGAAATACAAAGACCATATTATTCATTTAATTATGGTTTAAGTTACTTTAGAACGATAAATGCTAAACATGATATACAGGTAGGTCTCGGAATCGCCGAACATCGTTTCGAAGAGGAAGGTATGGCTGATTCAGGAGGAGGGACTCTTTATCCCTTTGAACATATTGTTACCATTTATTACTATGATTTTTATCTTGCTCATCGCCTCAACATCTTCTTAAAACCAAGGAAGTCAAAAAACGAAAAATGTCCAGATTCAAAAGAAAAAGAAAGTACTATTAAGACCCATTTTTTTTGGGAAAATAACTTAATCTATGAGTTAATAACACAAGAAGATTACACCTTGAAGACACATAATGTAGCCTTGAAATCAGAGGTAGGTGTACATACAAAGTTTTTCAAAGGACTTTATGGAGAGGTAAGTGGCTTTTATAAAACGGGCATTATGAAATACAATAAGGTAAAGTATAATAAGAATTATGTTCCTTATGGGTATGGAGTGGAAATAGGAGTAGGCTGTTATTTTTAAAAAACAAGTTTCTTGTTGATAGGTTCTGATTATTCAATCATTGAAGACATCACTAATTCACTTGTCTTTTTCCGCGTGAGAGATAGTAGCGATAGCTTGCCGTAGAGACGTTGCGTGCAACGTCTGTACAGAAAGGTAGTGAGGCACGACTAGCAGGGCTGACAGCGGAAGACACTGCTAGGCGTATCCGCCGAACACCTTTTCTGCAAGGCAACTATAAGCGGATAGCTCGACCTTGTTTGCGTATATATTGTGTGCTCTCGCCAGCGTCCTCGCTGGTGGTACACAATATATACGCAGACAAGGGCACGCCCAAATAATAGTTAATGATTGGTTGGGTAGTTGAGTTATTGTGTTTATGTTATCCCACAATCCCACAATCCCACAATCCCACAATCCCACAATTACCCACAATCACTCTTTGCTCCTCATGCTTCCAATCAAACTAGGATTCACCCCCAAATAATAAACAGGTAAAACCACTAACAATACATTATAAAACACCACACTAATTGCCACCGCTATAGCTGCTCCCCACATGCCATAAAGTGGAATCAAAATCAAATGTAAAATTAGCTCAAAAATGAAGGTGACGAACTGTGCCCAGAAAGCCTGCTTTTCATAACCTGTCATCATTAGTAAACTAGCTCCGAAACCAGTGGCAAGATTAAAAATTTGCGCGCAAGAAAAGAGGACGAGAATAGCATAACCCGCTACATATTCCTCTCCATAAAGGGATAGTAGAAATTTCCCACCTACGATAAATGCAAGAGCAATGGGTAAGGACACCAAGAAGATAAACCAAGCACTTTTACGGACAATATGTTGTAATTCCTGTATCTTTTTTTCGGCATATAAACCCACAATCAAGGGAGCCATCACCGTATTGACCATCACCAAAATAAAGCGAATGAGTTCGGAGAGTTTGGCGGGAATCGTGTAAATGCCTACATCGGTATAATTGGAGAGGCTACCGAGTAAGACAATATCAAGTTTCACCTTAATCAAACTCACACTACTGATCAGAAAAAAAGGAAAAGCCGCTTTGAGCCATATGGAGCTTTGATACTCGGCACTGGTTGAGCGGAGTAGGGGATAGATATAGTAGAGTAGAAGAGCGATACAAAATAGTGCTACAAAGCCTATAATCACTACATTTGCCTGTATCAATTGGTAGGCAGAAGCTTCATTTCCTAGTAGGAAATAAAGCCCTAAAAGCGTCACAATAAATAAAAAGGGTTTGACAATACTTTCGGGAAATTGGCCCGCTACAATATGTTTTAATCCTAGTAAAGAGGCATTGCTCAAGCGAATGAGAGCTAGTAGTGGAATGGCTATAAAACCAATTAGAAATAGGTGACGATTTTCGGAGGTGGGCAGTTGTTCAGGAGCAATAGGAATGTTCAAAAGTGTAATAAATGTGTCGAGATGAAGGAGCAATTGATAGCCAATAACACTAAACACACAAGCTGCCAAAAAAGTACTCATCGAACTGATAAATAAGAGTCCTTTCATGAAGGCTAGTTTACCATGCGCCTTCAAACGCCCCATTTCGCGCAAGAGTAAATTATCAAATCCACAAACGGCTAATCCGCTGATGATACTGGCGAGGGTAAATACAAAGGTATACGTCCCAAACTTCTCTGCCTTAAATAATCGGGCAATCACAAAACTTGCTACAAATGCCAAAATCATACTTCCTGCCTGTAAACCAAAGGAAGCCAAGGAACCTTTGAGTAAAAAACCTTCTGACTCATTGGTAGTAAGGTTCATTTTTTGCAGGAGTGATTGAATTATTTTAGTGAAGATATT
>JAHDHP010000239.1 GCA_020631245.1 Bacteroidota bacterium
AGGAACAATCCTCAACCCATCTGTCTCTGTCAGTATTTCTGAAACACCTACTGCCACCATCTCTAGTACAGATGGTCAAATTGGCTGTAATAATGTGTATTCGTTTATGGTCGCTTTTACAGGTACAGGTCCTTGGCAGTTTACCTATAGCATAGATGGAGTCATTTATGATGACATTGCTCTGAATGCTGGACATACCATTAACACTACTTTACTAGGTACTTACCAGCTTATAAGTGCCATTGATGCCAATGGTTGTCCAGCGAATATAAGTCCTGCTACCATAGAAGTTACTAGTACCGAAATTCCAGAACTTGTGTTTGATTTACCTCCCTTTTGTGATGATGGGACAGTTGTATTGGATCTCAATAGTGATATTGCAGCATTAGGAACCATTGGTGGAATGCCTATCTCTGTATTGGGTAATCTTACTTTTTACACAGGTAATCCACTTGATCCTGATTTTAATCCTACTTGGTATGATATCAATACACTTGACGAAGATGCCAGTACATCAGGTGTTCAGTTTACGCCAAGTGCAGGTTTGGTGCTATATGCACAGTATTTGGATGTAAATACGGGTTGTAATAGTGTAGCAATGATCAATATTACTGTTGACCCGAATGGTTGTTGTGATGCGATGGCTGGAACAGTAGATGTTACTTCTCCAACTACCACATTAGAAGTATGTGCAGGAAACGACTTATTAGATGATGTGGGTAATCCAGCAATATTTGTAGCCACAGGTACGAGTAGTTTGCCAGATTATGACTATCGTTTTATACTGACGGCTAGTGATGGTAGTATCATTGATATAAATAATGATGGAGTTTTTGACTTTTCTATCTTATCGGAAGATATATATACGGTTTGGGGTTTTGCTTATGCAACAGCTAATGTAATGGCTATTGATGCGTATATTTCTTCGAGAGTTAATATTAATAATTTCTCTTTGGTAGATGCTTGTATGGATTGGATCGCTTTTCCTAACACGATCAATATCACTGATCCCATTCCTATGCCGAATCCAGCGGCGACTCCTTTACCTCCGACAGAAATATGTGAAGGAGACTTACCTTACACTTTACCAACCGAACTTTTTGACCAATTGAATAATGATTATCAAGGAGTTTGGGTAGATGTGAATGGGGATGTGATTACCGAATTTAATCCAACAGCTCCATTTACAAATCCTTATGAAATTCGCTTTATCCATGAAAATTGTCTGGAAGATGAAGTAGTCAATATCAGTGTGACCGCTTCTACCATGATTGACTATGACTTGGCAGGAGCAGAAGATTTTGTGTGTACCAACTTTGGCGATATTGATTTAGCCGAATATACGGGTATTACCGAATCGGGAACATTCCATATTGATGGAGCCAATGACCCAACACCCATATTTGATCCTACAACCATTGATATAGGAGATCGAATACGGGTAGACTTCCGACCCGATGATACTTGTCTAGAAGCAACTCCCTTTTTTATTACGATTACCGCTGCCGATCTGGTAACAATTGATGATTTTTCCACGAGCCTTTGTTTAGATGATGATGCTATTGATTTAGATGATTATACCAGTGAGTCATTAGTCTGGTCAATACAAGGTGGAGTGGAGTTAGTAGATAATATTTTTGATCCAGCCGTTCATGGAGAGGGTACTTATGTTTTAGACTTTGCAATCGAAAATCCTTGTCAGTTAGTGGATATTCCACCTGATGTGGAGGTTATATTTATCGTAGAAGTAAAACCTTATCCAGATGCCATTCCTTTTTTCTCAGAACTTTGTACGGATGATGATAATCCTTATGAATTAAACTCTTTATTAGCGGATGGAGTAACAGGTACTTGGTCATCTGATGAAGTTACGATAACAGGTTCCACTTTTGTTCCTTCTTCCCTTACAACAGGCACTTATACCATATTATTTACGGATGATAGCGATGCCTTTTGTGCCCCCGCAGAATTAGAAATAGCTATTGGTTCAAGAACACAAACCGTACTCGATCCTGTTTCTTTCTGCCCACCTACTTTTGATGATCCACAAGGGCCAGATTTAACTCCTTTTATTCCAGATGGGGTAAGTGGGGAATGGTATGGAGACGATGTCGATCCAGATGGAGAACATCTGGCGATCAGCTCTATGACACCAGGTAATACCTTTACCGTATTTTATGGACCTTTCGGAGATGGTTGTTTAGACGAATATAGTTTAGAAGTCTCTGTATCGAGCGCGTTTGAGGTGACAGCAAGTACACCTAATTGTTCACTTGATGGTACAAGCTTCGATATTACCTTTACCATTAGTGGAGGAGTTGGACCTTATATTGACGGAAATGGAAATACCGTTTCAGCAACAGAAGGCACTTTTACTCGTACTTATGATAGTGGAGATAGTTACAATTTTGCCATTACAGATAATAGCCAATGTAACGATGTGCTAGTAGATTCAGGAGAACCAATTGAATGTAATTGTACACCACCTGCGGAACCCGTACCAACTAGTGCTAGTTTTAGTGGCTGTGAAGGAGCAAACATTACCTTAAGTGTAACCGATAATGGAGATGATTATATTTGGTACAGTGACGACCAAGCAACCACTCAAGTTGGACAAGGAGCCAGCATCACCGCAAATGATCTTACAACAGGTACTTATTATGTCTTGGCTTCTGCCAATAATTGCCCGAGTGCATTGGTAGCTGTTCAAGTAACGGTAAGTGCTGCGCCTGCCATTGTTGTTGATGGTCCCAATCAAGTCAGTTATTGTGAAGGGGAAGACATTCCTACCTTAGCAGTTATTGATTTTAGTGGAGGAACTTATACTTGGTATAATGATGCACAAGGAATGAATCCAATAGGAACAGGAGCTACTTATACGCCGAGTGTTAGTGAAGAAGAAGGTATCTTTTATGTGCAAAAAGATTCCGCCTCTTGTTTGAGTGCTATAGCGGCCGTTACCCTTAGTAAAAATCCTCAACCACCAACTCCTACACCTTTGCCAACTGTTGCAGAATATTGTAAAGATGAGCCTACTATTGAAGATGTGGTGCGGGTTACTAATAGCAATTACACACTGGTATGGGAAGATGAAGATGGAAATGTAGTAGGTACGGGTACTGAGTTTGATTTAGTAAAAGATACGGAAGGAACTTTTAATTACACTTTCTACCAAGAAGATGATAATGGCTGTCGTAGTGAAGGCATTGGATTAGGCTATACTATTGCACCTTGTAATTGTCCTAGCTTTTCATCTATTCCAAACGATACCACCTACCTTTGTAGTGGTACAGAGGTAACCCTCGATTTATTTATCCAAGCAGATTCTCCTGCTGATATACAAGAAGTTCGTTGGATTCTTCCCGATGGTACTAGTGTTGAAGGTTCTGTATTAGTCGTACAAGAAGAGTTGACAGGTTGTGATCCTCAAACCTTACCTTACCGATTTGAAGTAATTTGTACGAATACAAGTGAAATCTCAGATAGTGGGCGAGTTTATATCACGCATTATCCCGAATTAGTAGCAGGTGTGGACTACGAAATAAACAATGCCAATTGTGAAGTGCCATCTATCACATTAAGTGATGATTGTGCAGTAACACTTACTCCCAATGCCGATGTGCCAACAAGTGTACAAGAAGGGGAGTCAGGAACCGCTTCTTGGACTTACAGTTATCCAGATGCGAATGCCCCTGCTTGTGATTTTACAATTAGCACCCCATATGCTTGTCAAGCAACCGCTTGTACCTTCCCGACGCTTATTCGATTAATGACCGATAATATACCCGTATGTGATGGTGATCAACTCCCCCAAATAGACCTTACTCCTATTTTAATAGACGTTGGAGATTATTTGGGAACAACATATGCAATTAGTGATTTTATTTGGTCAGAAAATGAGGACTTAACGAATCCAATTGCTGATATTACGGCCCACCAAATGAATTATATAGGAGGTAATAATTGTGCCCCTATATCCGTCAATTTATTTGTTGGAGTACCTTGTTGGAATAATGTTGATGCCGCACCTGTTGCCATTGGAACTGTTACCGTTGACATATTCCCTAATTACGACGAAACCTTAGTAACAGTAACTGGCTTAGATGCGTGTGATGGCTCCTTGCCAACTATCAGCTCTACCTGTGGATTATACCGCTTTGAAGATATTGATGTGCAGCCTTCAGGGCCTGGAGCTATTAGTACATGGCGTATCTATATTGATGACGATTTAGCACCTATTTCGTGTTTTGATGCCAATATCCCGTTTTCTTCTACTTGTGCTATTGTTGATGAATGTTTTACGGTCACTACCGCTTTAGCAGGTCAATCACAAATTTGTGAAAATGGAACCGTCGATTTTGCTAGTTTTGAATCTTTATTAGCAGTAGATGATATTACTAACTTCGCAGGAATAGCTTGGTTTGAAGATGCGGCATTTACTATACCCTTCGATACCCTCTCATTAGATACCTCACTTCCTGATCCTTCTTGTGATGGAAATGCCATTCAACTTTTTGGAGGGGCAATATGTACTGCGGGGCTAGGAGATACCATTCCAGCAGGAGCAATCAGTATTCTGATCTATCCTGCAATTACTTTTGCCCTCATTGATACCACGCATGGTACTTGTGGAGTAGTACCTAGTTTGACAGCCAATTGTGATAATTATGTAGTGACTGAATTATTTGTGCCACAAGAAGTTAATGCAGGAGATAGCGGGAACGCCTCCTGGTCAATTGATTGGGTAGATAACCCATGTCATTCAGCAACAACAATTATCGAAGTGCCTTATGCTTGTGGAGATGTTTGTCCTGTAGTCAGTATAAGTCAAGATGCCAATCAAAGTGTCTGTACAGGTATCGACGTAAGCTTTGCCGTATCGGTAAGCCCCGCTTCGGCTGTTTTTAATGTGGATTACAGCCTGCAATGGCGAAAAGATGGAGTAGATATTCCTGGAGCAACATTTAACAACTATAATTTCGTCTCTACTCAAACAGATTGTAATGTACTGACAGAAGAATATACAGTTGTGTATACCTGTTTAAATCCTGGTGCAGCACCAGAAGAAATAGAAGCAGGTACATTAAGCATTTACCCTACCTCCTTGGATTTGGATGATATAGTGGTTACCTATAATGATTGTGAAATGCCTGTTTTGGATATTTCTGCCTGTAATGGGTATACCGTAGCTGACTCTACTGGTTTTGTAACAGATGTACAACCAGGAGATAGTGGAACTGTGACATGGAATTTTGAAAATGAGGCTGGTTGTATATTTACAAGCTATGATTATAATTATAATTGCCCCGAAATAGAAGACCAATGCCCAACAGTTTCTTTACCACTGATATTGGCATTAGGACTAGGAACTTGTGATGGGCGAACCGAAGATTTGAGCGTCTTATTCGATGATATTATTATTGAACCAAGCACAGCAGATCGAAATTTTGCTTGGTATACAGATGCGGATCGAACCCAAGAACTGACCGATTTTACTTTTGATTACGAACCTGATAATCCTTGTGATCCTTACGAAGAGGAAATGCTTTACTTAGGCTTAGTTTGTGAATCAGGAGAGATTATTCCAGCAGGGGAGACATTTATGCGTATTTATCCTTCTCCTGAAGTAAGTCAGGATGATCCTTGTTCCCTTGAAATAACACCAACTTGTAGCGAAGTGGTAGTAGAATACCTCCAAGCAGATGGCATAACATGGGATACCACTATTCCAAATGCAAGTCGTACAGCTTGGCGAGCTTACTTTCCTACAACACCTGATTTTGATAATGATGGAGTACCTGAATGCTGGTTGAGCGACGAAGTGAGTATAGACGATGTGAATACCTTAGAAATAGATGCTGGAGAAGCGATTAGTATTTGTGAAGGAGAAAGTATCAATTTGATAGGTGAATTCATACAAGGATCAGGTACAAGCACCTGGTCTACCATTGATGGTCTAGGAAGTTTTGGAGATATAGGTAGCTTACTTACAGGCTATCAGCCACTCATAGGAGACGTAGGAAATTCTTTCTATCTCTACCTCAATGCAGATAATGGATGTGTTAATCTGACCGATTCGGTCTTAGTAACTATTTTCCCACAAGGCGATTTTACCATCGTTCCGAATGGACCTACCACCATCACAGAAGGCGAAACCATTGCACTTACCATTGATGGAGTGACAGATGTAACATGGAATGATGATCCATCTTTGAGTTGTACAGACTGCCTCAATCCAATTGTTAGCCCAACAGAAACCACCACTTATATTGTAACGGGTAATGATCCTTGTTCGACTGTTCAAAGTATTACTATTCAGGTAGAGGAAGGACAGAAAAGCATCTTAATCCCAAGCATCTTTAGTCCAAATGGAGATTTATTAAATGATACCTTTGGCATCATCAGTGATGAAATCGCAGAAGTGGAGTTTGCTATCTATAACAGATGGGGACAAAGAGTCTTTTATACCGATTTACCCAATACAGGTTGGGATGGAACATTTGAAGATGAACATGCCCCATTAGGAGTGTATGTGTATTATATAAATGCCGTATTGAGCGATGGGCAAACTGTTAGATTAACAGGTAATATTACCCTCATGCGATAAATCTAAAACAAACAATGCGCGCATCATCTGGATACGCGCATTGTTTTTTATAAGAAAATGCTGACACCTCTTAACTAATATCTCACATTATCAAACTTCCCATCAGTAATCCTAAATTCTGATCCATCACTTGTATTAGAGGAACCACAATCACAAGAAAAAGTACCCGTTACTGTTTTGTCAGTTGTATTAAAGTCGGTAAAATTGACACTACCTGTTACCGTAGTACAAGTTAAATTCGTTTCCGAATTGACAACACTAATAGACCCTGCCACAAACAAATCATTCTCACCCGTTTCAAATGCTCCCGTATAGCTAATGCTAATACGCCAAATATCATCATTCCCAATGATCACTAAGGTGTTATCCGTTTGGTTAGCAGTAGCAGTTGTAGCCGTCCATTCCTCCGTCTCAATCACCGCACTCATCGTACCAGGATCACCACAAGATGGACAAACTCCCCCACAATCAACACCCGTTTCATCTTGGTTTTGAATACCATCCGAACACGTTTCAGCAGGTTCGCATTCCTCGCAAACCCCTCCACAATCAACCCCTACTTCATCCTGATTTTGGATACCATCATCACAAGTTCCTTCGGTAGGATTACCATCACAAGGAGTAGAACAACTACCCCCACAATCAATTCCTTCTTCATCCTGATTTTGGATACCATCAT
>JAHDHP010000240.1 GCA_020631245.1 Bacteroidota bacterium
CCCCTATGAAAATCCTCGTAACAGGCGGCTGCGGCTACATCGGCTCCCACACAATGGTCGATCTTATCGACAATGGCTTCGAAGCCATATCTATCGACAACCATTCTCGATCCCGCCCAGAAGTAATCCAAGGCATCCAAAACATTGTTGGGAAAGAAGTAAAAAACTACCCTATTGATCTCTGTAATCTCACCGATGTCGAAACGGTCTTCAAAGAACATCCCGATATAACAGGCATTATTCACTTTGCTGCCTTCAAATCAGTCCCCGAATCCGTAGCACAACCACTGCGTTACTACCACAATAATCTCACCTCCCTTACCAATTTGCTGCATTGCGTAGAAAACTACCAAGTACCTAACTTTGTATTTTCTTCCTCTTGCTCTGTCTATGGCAATGCCGAAACCCTCCCCGTAGACGAAGCCACTCCACTACAAGAAGCTGAATCACCCTACGCAAACACCAAACAAATAGGAGAACAAATCATCTCTCATTTTGCCAAAAAACAACAAAATAACAACATCCTACTGCGTTATTTCAACCCAGTTGGCGCACATCCTTCCGCTCAAATAGGTGAAATTCAAGAAAAACCAGAGAACCTAGTACCCTATATCACCCAAACAGCCATAGGAAAAAGAAAGCAACTCACCGTTTTTGGTGATAATTATGACACTAGAGATGGTAGCTGTATCCGAGATTATATTCATGTAATGGATATAGCCAATGCACATACCAAAGCACTACAATACCTCATCAACAACAAAAATACCCAACCAGTAGAAATTTTTAATCTAGGACTCGGAGAAGGAGTAACCGTCCTTGAAGCAATCAAAGCCTTTGAAAAAGTAAGTAATAACAAACTAAACTATATCATCGGAGAACGAAGAGCAGGTGATGTAGAAAAAATATATGCCGATAATAAAAAAGCCAAACAATTACTAGGATGGAATCCTAAATATTCTATTGAGGATATGATGGGTACCGCATGGCAATGGGAATTAAAAATGAAAAACATTAGCTGGTTAAATAACAAATAATTACACATTATCATTTACTTGAGAATGTTTTTTTTTAGAACCCTCATTTTATTGATTATGTCTATTCTATAGATTTTTTTCTCTTCAATCCACAACTTTTCATCCAATCTCCCGTATATAAAAACAGTAGTATTAACCCCACCTAGGATATCCTCTCCCCCCTTACCAGTAAGATAAAGTTGTAACCATATAATTTTGTAGACTACATAGTTGTAGGAGCTGTAATATATGGCACGATTTATTCTATTGTTTACTACCACCCTTGTTGCGCTATTTCCATAGCATCCCCAATTGAAGCATTTATTAATATAACACTAATTCACATAGATTCTATCTGTGTGTCAAGGAATAGCGTATGCCATTACTCAAAGAGTATTTCACATCCTCTTTACTCAATTCGCAAAATACAATCCTTATGTTTAAGCATTTATTTCTACATATTTTATTGTATAGTATTACATTCAGCTCTTTCGCTCAAAACCTGTCTACTACTCCCGAATATGTAGAAGGGCAAATCTTTGTAAAAATAAAGAATGAAGCCAATGTAACCCTACCAACTTTCCAAGCCGATAACATCCCCGTTAAATATCCTGCTTTGAGAGACGTAGTTAATACATATAAAATACAAACACTATCAAAACCTTTCGAAAAACTAAACTCAGAAACACTACAAAATACCTACCTACTTACTTTCAACAAACAAGATAATGTTGAACAATTAATCAAAGAAATAGAAAATATCTCCTACATCGAATATGCTGAAAAAGTACCGCGTTATCGCCTAATGGGAGATGCCAACGATCCACGAATGACTGATCAATGGTATCTCGACCAAATTCAAGCCAGACAAGCATGGGATATCGGAACAGGTAATAAATCAGTTGTAGTAGCTGTTGTAGATGACGCAGTTGATATTAACCACCCTGATCTCAAAGCAAACCTCTGGGTAAATCCAGGAGAAATTCCAAACAATGGAATCGACGATGACCAAAATGGTTTTGTAGACGATATTCATGGATACGATGTAGCAGATAAAGACAATAACCCTGCTCCACCTTCTAAAGCATTTTATGACCTATTTTCACATGGTACACACGTAGCAGGTATTATTGGTGCAAGTACCAACAACGGAAAAGGAGTTGCTTCTATCTCCTACGGTGTAAGCATCATGTCCGTTAAGTGTAATTTTGATGCTACCAATGATAAGGAAGTGATCGATGTAGGATGGACAGGTTTACAATATGCTATCCAAGCAGGAGCCGATATTATCAATATCTCTTGGGGAGGAACAGGACAATCTGTCTCCTATGAAAACCTAATCAATTTCGCAGAAGAACAAGGCACGCTTATCGTAGCAGCAGCAGGAAATCTAAATTCTGAAATCCCATTTTATCCAGCTGCTTATGACAATGTACTTTGTGTAGCTGCTTCTACCAGTAAAGACACCAAAGCAAGTTTCTCTAACTATGGAGACTGGATTAACATAACTGCACCAGGTACTAATATCATCAGTACCATCGCTGACCCCAATAACGACTACGGGGTTAAAGGAGGTACCTCTATGGCATCACCTGTTACTGCTAGTTTAGCAGCATTACTCCTATCCAATAACTCTTCCTTAAGTCCAGCTGATATTATACAAGCAATTCACTCTACCGCCGACAATATAAATGACGAAAACCCTAATTATATTGGCAAACTAGGAAGTGGGAGAATCAACGCCTATAAAGCCTTACAAAGTGTCAAAACCAATGGATGTCTCATTCCAAACGACCTTACCTATACAATACTTACTGATGGAACAGTCAATCTCAATTGGGACATATCTACAAGTTCCGATGGCTATATTGTCGAAGTACGTAAAAGTGGAGGTACTTGGTCTACCTTCAACACCACTAATAACTCCTACAATTACACCAATATAAATGCCTGCGATTCTTACGATTATCGAGTAAGAAGCACCTGTGGTAGTAACAAAAGTGCTTATAGTGAAATTGCTACCTTTAGCATTCCGCAAACAGACCCATCTTACTGCGATGCCTTTAGTTCAGATGCATTCAATACAGAATGGATCGAAAGTATTACTGTAGGATCAAATACCTTCACCTCTGGTGCCAATGACGGTTATGGCTACTACGCCTGCGATGTCATCCAACTCGATAAAAGTAAAAGCAACCAAATAGCTCTTACACCAGGTTTTGGACCCGTAGGTGCTTCTACCGAATATTGGAGAGTATGGATCGACTACAACCAAGACGGAGACTTCAATGATGCCGACGAACTTGCGTTCGATTCAGGACAAACATCAACAACAACTGTCAATGGAACAATAGACATACCAACAACAGCCAAGCAAGGACGTACCCGTTTGCGTATCATCATGAAATGGATCGGACAAAATAATGCAGATAAACCAGAACCATGTGATCAATTCAACTATGGTGAAGTAGAGGATTATTCTGCTTACATTTCAGGAACAACACCCGATGCTCCAGACCCTTGTGACACACCCACTTCGCTATCTGTGAGTAATGTCACCGAAACAGGTGCCCAACTCCAATGGCAAAGCATTTCAGGAGCTGTTAACTATGATATTCAATACAAAGTAAAATCAAGTAGTAATTGGAATACTGCACAAAAATCAAGCTCCAACAGTAAAACAATCACCAATCTTCAAGATGGTACCACTTACGAATGGAAGGTCAAAACCCTTTGTGCAGAAAACCAAAGTACTTACTCAAGCACTTATACGTTTACTACCGAAGAAACAGTAGAATGCCCTACTCCCCCTAGTATCTCTGTGCAATCTGTCGCTACCAATGAAGTAACACTTGCATGGAAAAATGATGCTTTAGCCGATCTATATTATATCGAATATAGACCTAAAAACACAAGTAGTTGGAAAATAAAAATGGATAATGATGGCATTATTACTATCAACAACCTAGATAGCGAAACAACCTACGAAACACGAATCAAAGCAGAATGTGATGCAATGAGTAGTAACTACTCTAGTATTACTACCTTCACCACAGAAGCCGCTGCTTGTAATCCACCACTAGGTTTTGGAGCATCTGAAGTAACAGACAATAGTGCCGAAATTAGTTGGACATCTGTTACGGGTGCAAAAAACTATACCGTTCGATACCGCAAATCAGGCACCTCTAGTTGGTCTACCCAAACAAGTAGCAACACCTACCTAACGCTTACCCAATTATCTGATGCCACCAATTACGAATTTCAAATTCGCACTAACTGTAATTCTAATAATAGCATTTACACAAACAGCAGCGTATTTGTCACCCTTTCCGCACAAAATATCTGCGCTAAACCTAGCCAAATATCAGTAACAAATGTCGAAACAAATGGAGTAACAGTCAATTGGTCACAAGCAGCCAATACGGCAAAAACAACCATTTTCTGTCGAGAACTAAATGCAGGATGGCAACAATTCAATACAGGGAATAATTACTACCAATTGACCAACCTAAAAGCAGGAACAACGTATGAGTACAAACTCAAATCAACCTGCCAAGATGGTATCTCTAGTGAAGAATCAAGCACTAAAACATTTGCCACAGAAGCCATCGCTACTTGTAATCCTCCTAGTCAGATAACTGCTTCCAACCAAACAAAAACGGCAGCAGCTTTAAGCTGGAATGCAGTAGAAGGAGCAACACAATACACCTTACAACATCGTAAATCAGGTAGCTTCAGTTGGTCATACACCAAAGCAAACACAAACTCATTCACCTTCAACAACCTCAGTGCTTGTTCTGATTACGAAGTACAAATTTATACACAATGTGGCGACCTAGGAAGTAGCAACCCTTCTTATGTGTACACCTTCAAAACCATTTGTGACCCCGACAATCCCAATCCTACTAATTACTGTTTAGCACAAGGGCTAAACGCCAATTACGAGTGGATTTCAGGCGTAAAAATCAATGATCTCAATTATAGCTCTGGCTCCGATAACGGGTATGGGGATCATACAGACCAAACCGTTACCCTAGAAGCAGGACAAACCTATACCATCGAACTAAGTGCCGCCTATGCTGCACAACCATTCGAAGAACATTGGAAAGTCTGGATCGACTACAACCAAGATGGTGATTTCAAAGAAGCAGGAGAAACAGTCATCACTTCTGAAGGAACCAAAGAAACATTAACAGCCTCCTTCACACTACCTCAAGAAATTCCAGCAGGAAATACACGCATGAGAATTGCGATGAGTTTCGAAGAATCACCCGCAGAACCTTGTGAAAACTTCAAATATGGAGAAATCGAAGACTATACCGTCAATATCCAAAGTGATTTTGCAGTAGATGAGCCAAGTGATGAAGTACCCAATCTTACGTATTGTAATATCAAATCAATAGATGCTCGTTACGAATGGATCGAAAAAGTACAACTAGGAAGCATCAATAATCTTTCTGGCAACAATAATGGCTACTATTTCTTTAGCAACCTAAGTACCCAATTAGATAAAGGACAAAGTTACGACCTTACACTTGAACCTGGCTATGATGGGCAAGCCTACGCAGAATACTGGCAAGTATGGATCGACTACAACCAAAATGGCGAGTTTGACAATAACGAAATTGCCTATGATGTTGGTACCGCTCGCAAAGGCTCTGTATATGGAAAAATTGTAGTGCCCAATATCGCCAAACCTGGTAAAACAAGAATGCGAGTCGTCATGCACTACAAAGAAGCTGCAGCAGTATGTGGTGAATTCAAATACGGAGAAGCAGAAGATTATATCGTCGAAATTGTAGGGGAAGATACAGGAGGAGGCATCCTCTCCTACTGCGATGGACGTGGCGAAAAAGCAACCCACGAATGGATCGCAAAAGTTGAATTCGGCCTCATCAACAACCCTTCTGGAAGCAATAACGGATACGGAGACTTCCGTTCTTTATCTACTCCTGTTGAACAAGGTAAAAACTACCCCATCACCCTCACTCCAGGCTATCGAAGTTCTGCCTATGCCGAATACTTCATGGTATGGATCGACTACAACCAAGATGGTGAATTCAGTGACGAAGAAGTGGCATTTGATCCAGGATCAGCACAAAAAAGTGCAGTCAATGGCATCATAAACATTCCCCCAAATGCAGTCTTAGGAAGTACCACCATGCGTATTGCCATGAAATACAAAGATCCTGCACTCGCTTGCGAAAAATACCCTTATGGAGAAACGGAAGAGTATACCGTAGAAATTATCGAAGCAGCACAAGTACAAAGCGTCGCTATTGAAGAAGACCCTGCAATACCACAAGCCCCTGTTAGATGTAGCGAAAGCAATATCAACCTAGCATTCGAATACGAAGCAGATGGCTTACAAGTAGACTATATCACTACTGCCACAGGCGACATCGACGAATACTTCTGGAGCTTTGGAGATGGGAACTTCTCCTACGAAGCAAGCCCCTCTCATAAATATGCCGAAGGAGGAAGCTATTACTTCAGTCTAGAAATTAGCAACAACGAAACAGGATGCTCCGAAAGCTTTGATGGCTATATTCACGTTTTCGACCCTGCTCAAAAACAAAGAGGCTATCAAGGACCTCTCAACAAATAATCTAATGGAAATGTAACAGACTCAGTCCCCCATAACTCCAAATTAGTAGCCGCCAACCTCCCCAGTTGGCGGTTTTCCTTTTTAGATACTTATTCTTGACTTTTTACTGACCATAAGGCAACCCTTTTTTAAAAAAAAACGTTTTTTTCTCTAAACACCTGTAACTTTTATACGTCCAATGGTATATACTAATAGAAACCCGTTTGAAAAAACAATCCTTAACATACATTAACAAGGGTTAAAACAATATTTTTTCAAATACGCCCGTTTTTATAATACGTTTTCAATCATACTTTAAAAATTGGCACGATTTTTAAAGCAATATAAGCAAATACATAAAGCTTACGATCCCATGACTTACAATAAAATTTATATCAACAAAAAAGAAGAGGAAGTAAAGAACTTCCCTATTAAAATGGCATTCTTAATGGTTACCGCAGTAATCACCATCGCCATTAATGTAATTATCTTCTCTGGCCCTGAAAATCCACAGCCAGTAGTAGATACCGATCAACATAAAGTAGAAATGATCGATCAAAAGAACGTATAAAAAACACTGTCTTCTGTTTTATTTTTTTTATTCCTGTTTTAATTTTTGGGCGTGCCCCCAA
>JAHDHP010000241.1:0-4151 GCA_020631245.1 Bacteroidota bacterium
ATAGGGCATCGCCCTATGAAAAAAACAACAACAATGATAAGATACATACTACTAGCAATAAGCCTACTAACCCTACAACAAACTCAAGCACAAACCCCCATCCTACTAGATGGTGTAATAGATGACTGGGAAACAGTACCATTGCGTTATATCGACATCCCCAATGACCATACCCAAGCAGACTTTCTAGAAATGGCGATTACTAACGATGATCAATACCTATACATCAAATTAGAACTAGGAACAGAAATTCATTTATCAGAAGATAATAATGTAATCATTTATCTAGATGTAGATGCAAGTGCCGAAACAGGCTATCCAATTAATGGCATAGGTGGCGATTGGGTGATAGAAATGGATCAGTTAGAAGCAAGGAGATATGATACAAATGGAGGAACAAGTGAGTCAACAGGCCTCAATAGAATGGGAGTCATGAATATGCCATCAGTCTCTAGTCGTATACATGAATTAGCCATCCCATTGACAGCTAGAGGATGGTTAGGTACCGCTTTATTTCCACGACCAAGCTTTCAGATTGTTATTACAGATGGAGAGCGTTTCTTTGAAGGAGATATGATGCCCAATGAAGGAGAAAGCTTTTCCTATGTCATTGAAGAAAAAGCACCCATAGCAGTTCCTTCCATCACTCTCGAAAAAGAAGCCAATAATCATGTGCGATTAATGAGCTTCAATACCGAACAAGACGGACTCTTAAGTAATGGACGATTATCCGCTTTTGAGCGAATTATCAAGGCTGTTCAACCAGATATTATTACCTTTAATGAATGCTGGGATACTTCTCCTAGCAAAGTAGAAGATCTCTTAAATCGCTGGATGCCCGATACTCAAGAAGGATGGTTTGCAGACAAAGAAGACCCTGGTAATATCACCGCTTCACGATTCCGTATCCTAGAAAGTTGGGACATTACCCGAGATGGACGTCGCCTTACCGCCTCTCTTATTGAACTACCCAGTGGAGTAGGGGAGCAACTATTAGTAGTAAATGCCCATTTAAAATGTTGTGCAGGCGATGACCGCCGACAAGAAGAAGCAGATGCCTTTATTGACTTTATATTAGATGCAAAAACAACGGGAGGACGAATCGATATTCCAGAAGGTACACCTATTGTTTTATCAGGCGATTTAAATCTCGTAGGAAGTAGTCGTCCTTTAACCACTTTATTGACAGGAGAAATATTTAATACAAATATATGGGGAGAAGGAGCTGCACCCGATTGGGATGGTACAGGATTTGAGGATTTGATATCTAGACATACAGATCGTTGGCTTACCTATACATGGAGAAGGGAATCGAGCTACTATACACCTGGAAGAATTGATTTTTTCATTTATTCTAACAGTGTCATGCAGATTGAAAAAGCGTATACACTAGATACCGAAACCTTGCCTCAAGAAAAGCTAGAACAATATGGATTAAGGTCCACAGATAATGAAAGAGCCTCCGATCATTTACCCAAAGTAACAGATTTTACAGTAGTGCCATTGACTACTACTACAAATAATCCAATAATTGAAAATCCTGCCATATCTTTGTTGCCAAATCCAGTTCAAGACGAACTTTATTTACAGTTCGAAAATGAAGGAGAACAAGCTACTTCCTATCAATTATTTGATATGCAGGGACGAAAAATAAAAGAAGGACAATTAAACCCCAACTCCATAAAAAGTATCGTTTCTGTAGGAGATCTTCCAACAGGTCTTTACTTTTTTAAGTTAGTAAATGAAAAGCAAGCTATCTTGTACAGTACCAAGATAGTGGTGGAATAGAAATGTAGACTTGTTACAGACTTCCATAGATGACATCTTAGGAATTAGAACAAAGCATGAATTCAAATAAAAAATTACTTACAAACAATACGACACTATACATGAGAATCCCTTGTCAATTACATTTAATGATACGTTATTTTTTGTGGCTAGGTGGAATTACTATCCTACTGATGGATATGAGTGCCTGTAAAGAAAAGAAGCAAGAAGGAGGAGTAGAAACAACAGGAGTGGTGATGGAATATGACTACGATGAAATTTACAATGAGTTTGTCTTACAGATGGAGGAGGCAGTAAATAAAGGAGATGCCGTTTTTTTTAACGAACATTTTGATGCCGTACCTCTGGTCGATGAAATTGTAAAACCAATCAAGGTCAATCAATCACTTAAAGATGGCTTCCGAGCAGGTTTGCAAGAAAACCTTGATGTAGGAGAGCAAATTATCAACTCACTAGGGCAAACAGGGCATTATAAATTTTTACACCTCCAAGGACTACATGAAGCCCCTTCCGCTATTTTTCGACTCGTAGCCGCAGAAGGAATCAATTACCACGAACTTTCCCTAGAACTCAATGAGCAAGGAAAACCAAGAGTAAAAGATTTCTACATTTATATGGGAGGAATCAAATTTAGTCAAACCATTCAACGTCTTTTTACCGCCAGCCTTACCGAACTAGAAGATACCAACTTCTATCAATCACTGCCTCCAGATGAACGAGCTTACATTAATCACACACAAGAAATTGATGAAATTGCAGAGTTGGTAACAAAGAGTCGCCATAAAGATGCCCTGAAAAAGATTGATGAACTACCTCAAAAAATGCTAGAAGATAAAATGATCCAAATTATGCGGATCAATGTAGCACATAATATCGATGAAAAAACATATAAAGCTGCTGTAACTCATTTCAAAACCCTCTTTCCAGAAGATGCAGTAGTAGAACTAATGCAGTTAGATTTTGCACTCCTCGACAAAAAATATCCCGTTATTCTCAGGCATATTGATAGCTTAGAGCTAAAAATAGGAGGAGACCCTTATTTATATGTCATGAGAGCAGATATTTACCGCACCCTCAATAAACTCGATACAACCGAACTGTATCTCCGTAAATGTTTAGATAAAGAACCCGAATTAGAACCAGCTCTCTGGAGCCTAGTGGATGTCTTATTAAGCCAAGAACGTTACCAAGAAGCAGTCGATCTTTTCGAAGAAATTAAAGACTTATTCAACGTCAACCCTGCCGAGTTTGTAGTAGAAGACGGGTACAAAGGTTTTTGGGATTCAGAACCCTATAAAAAATGGGAGATCACAAACCCCCTCGATTCAGCAGCACAAGAAAAGCTAAAAAGGAGCTTAGCTAAAGAAATTGATGTGAAGGCGATTAAGAAGCCTTAAGAATAAACAAATAATACAATTACCTGTTGTAACAAACAAATAATGAATTGGATTACAGATTGGAACATAGATAAAACCTGGACGCTCTTTTTGGATCGAGACGGTGTGCTCAATCGAAAAATTGATGCAGGTTATGTGCTTCACTGGAACGAATTCGAGTTTATGGATGGAGTAATGGACATCATGCCTTTGTTTAGAAAAACCTTTGGCAAAATAGTTGTCGTAACCAACCAACAAGGAATTGGAAAAGGACTAATGCCAGAAGAAGACTTACTAGACATTTTTGAAAAAATGCAGGAAGCATTTCTAAAAATTGGAGTAGAAGTCGATTGTTATTACTATTGTCCACACTTGCAAAGCCAACAATGTCGTTGTCGAAAACCCAATGCAGGAATGGGCTATCAAGCACAAGCCGACTTTCCAGAAATTGTATTTGAAAAGTCAGTAATGATTGGTGACTCTATCTCAGACATGCAATTTGGACGCAAATTAGGAACAAAAACCATCCTTCTTACTAATGGACGCCCAACACCCAAAAATAAAAACCTAATCGACCTAAGATATTTAAATTTGCAAGAAATGAAGCAACGGTTTGACGATTGAACGATTAGCGTCCGACGGTTGAACGATAAAACGTCCAACGTAAACTATGCAAAAGCGTCATAAAAAGCCCAAGTATTGTACATAGCCATTTGACCTCTGATATTTTTGGAACTAAAAACAGGAAAAATGTGCGAAGCACAAAATACAATCAATTATAACACCAAAAGTCAAGGCACTGCGCATAGTCATCCGACCTTCAAGATTTTTGGCAACAAAAACAGGATGAAGAGAAAGCATAGCATTTGCAGCGAAGCAGGCGGTGTTTGAGCGTAGCGAGTTCGATTGCGTCGCTTCTCGAAACCTAGTTTTTGTCCAAAAATCTTGTCAGTCTTGATCTTTGGTTCTTTGCATCAAGGCAAAGAA
>JAHDHP010000241.1:4251-7232 GCA_020631245.1 Bacteroidota bacterium
TTTGCATCAAGGCAAAGAACAAATAAAAGATTGAATTCTGGTTCTTTGTTTCAAGGCAAAGAACACAAAAAGGATTTATCCAAAAATATTGTCAGTCTTGAATTTTGGTTCTTTGCATCAAGGCAAAGAACAAATAAGAGATTGAATTTGCAAAAATGAACAAAAAAAACATTTTGAAGAAATGCTTTTTTTGTCGAATTATCAAGACAAGTTTTAATACTAATTGATTATTGAATACATTTGTAAGAGAAAATTTAAATTGGTAGTACTCAACTGGAAGTACGCAACCAAAAGAACTTAATTCAGAATTAATTCGATTATGAGTTGGATTAGAAATTTTTTTACTTCCTCTATAGGAAAAAAATTGATTATGGGACTAACAGGATTATTCCTGTGCCTGTTTTTAGTCATTCACATGTCGGGTAACTTTCAGTTACTACTAAACGATGGAGGAGAAGCATTCAATAAGTACACCAAACAAATGACCACGAACCCAGTGATCAAGGTGGCTTCAATTATTACCTACCTAGCTATACTCTTTCACGCAGTCGATGGAATCATGTTAGCCATGAAAAATCGAAAAGCGCGTCCCGTTAAATATGCAAAGGTAAAAGGAGGAGCAAACAGCTCTTGGGCATCGCGCAATATGGCATTACTAGGCGTAATCATCCTATTTTTCCTAGTCGTACACCTCAAAAGCTTCTGGTTTGAAATGAAGTTTGGTACGCTTCCATTTGTAGAATATGATGGGGTCAAATACAAAGACCTTTATACTATAGTCGTAGCCGCTTTTTCACAATGGTGGTACGTACTTATCTATCTCATCTCGCTAGTTGCATTAGGCTTACACCTTCAACATGGTTTCCAAAGTGCTTTCCGTACTTTAGGACTTGAGCACAAAAAATATACACCAATCATTACGGTAGTAGGATTAGCTTACTCTATTCTTATACCAATAGGCTTTGCCATCCAGCCCTTATACATTTTCTTCCAAACGATGAATAAGTAGGGCAACATTCTATCTAAGTAACCATTCTTTATACATACAAGTATGAGTTTAAATTCAAAAGTCCCCAAGGGCGATTTAGCCAATAAATGGACGGATTATAAATCAAAAGTGCCCTTAGTAGCACCGAACAATAAGCGTCGTATCGACGTCATCGTTGTAGGAAGTGGCTTGGCAGGTGGAGCCGCCGCCGCTACAATGGGAGAGTTAGGATATAATGTAAAATGTTTTTGTTTCCAAGATTCTCCCCGTCGCGCGCACAGTATTGCCGCACAAGGAGGAATCAACGCAGCCAAAAACTACCAAAACGATGGAGATAGCGTCTATCGACTATTTTATGACACCATCAAAGGAGGAGACTACCGCTCTAGAGAATCCAATGTACACCGCCTAGCAGAAGTAAGTGTCAACATCATCGACCAATGCGTAGCGCAAGGAGTACCCTTTGCACGTGATTATGGAGGCTTACTCGCCAACCGTTCTTTTGGAGGAGTGCAAGTATCACGTACCTTCTACGCCAGAGGACAAACAGGACAACAATTACTCTTAGGAGCCTACAGTGCCTTGAGTCGCCAAATAATGAAGAAGACAGTCACCATGTACAACCGCCACGAAATGTTAGATGTGGTCATCGTAGATGGAAAAGCGCGTGGAATTGTTACCCGCAACCTCATCACAGGCGAAATAGAAAGCCACTCGGCACACGCAGTCGTACTCGCAACAGGAGGATATGGAAATGTCTTTTTCCTATCTACCAATGCAATGGGTTCCAATGTTACCGCCGCTTGGAAAGCACACAAAAAAGGAGCCTACTTTGCCAATCCATGTTTCACACAAATTCACCCAACCTGTATCCCCGTATCAGGTGAATACCAATCAAAACTCACCCTCATGAGTGAGAGTTTACGGAACGATGGGCGAGTATGGGTTCCCAAACGCAAAGAAGACCGACTCAAAAATCCACTTGAAATAAAAGAAGAAGATCGCGACTATTACTTAGAGCGTATCTATCCAGCTTTTGGAAACCTCGTACCACGTGATGTAGCTTCCAGAGCAGCCAAATATATGACCGATCAAGGAAAGAGCGTCATCGAACACGGAAATGCCGTATACCTCGACTTCTCTTCTGCCATTGAGCGATTAGGAGAAGATGTCGTTCGAGAGCGTTACAGTAACCTCTTCGACATGTACGAGCGTATCACCGATGAAAATCCATACAAAGTCCCCATGAAAATCTTCCCAGCAGTTCACTACACTATGGGAGGACTATGGGTCGATTACGAATTAAATACCTCCATTCCAGGCTTATTTGCTGTTGGAGAAGCCAACTTCTCCGATCACGGAGCCAACCGACTAGGAGCCTCGGCCCTCATGCAAGGACTAGCAGATGGTTACTTCGTATTACCCGTCACCATTGGTAGTTTCCTTTCCAACGAAATTCGAACACCAAGTATTCCAAATGACCTTTCCGAATTTAAACAAGCCGAAAAAGCAGTCAAAGATCGTTTAAACAAAATGATCAGCATCCAAGGAAATCGCTCAGTCGATTCATTCCATATGGAACTAGGAAAAATCATGTGGGAATATTGTGGAATGGCACGAAATGCAGAAGGACTAAAAAAGGCCATCTCAAAAATTGAAAAATTACGAGAAGATTTCTGGAAAGATGTATTCATCCCTGGCAAAGTAGATGAACTAAATCCAGAGCTAGAAAAAGCAGGGCGTGTAGCCGATTTCTTAGAATTAGGACAGTTAATGTGTCAAGATGCACTAGACCGTAACGAATCTTGTGGAGGACACTTCCGAGAAGAATACCGCACTCCAGAAGGAGAAGCAGCCAGAGATGATGAGAACTACACCTATGTCGCTGCTTGGGAATACAATACAGGAAATGTATCTGCTCCCAAACTCCACAAGGAAGATCTCGTTTTCGATAATGTAGAATTAAAAACAAGAAGTTATAAATAAAGGAAAT
>JAHDHP010000242.1 GCA_020631245.1 Bacteroidota bacterium
CTAGGTCAAGCATCACGATACGTTTGTCGAATAAGACACGAGAAACTTTTCGTTGAATAATACGAAGGGCTAAGCCTTCTACAATGGCTGTTTTACCAACACCTGGTTCTCCAATAAGAATTGGATTATTCTTTTTACGACGACTGAGAATTTGAGACACTCGTTCGATTTCGACTTCTCGTCCGACAATAGGATCGAGTTTGTCTTCTTCGGCGAGTTTGGTCACATCGCGACCAAAACTGTCTAGGACTGGTGTTTTGGACTTCGCATTTCCGCGTTTAGTGGAAGAGAAACGTCCTCTTTCTTCATCGTATTCTTCTTCAGAGTCACCACCGCCATTTCCATATTCGTCATTGACATTGTTATCATGACGCATATAATCTAGTTCAGATCTGAAACTTTCGTAATCAGCATCAAATCGATGTAAGATTTGTGTAGCGATGTTATCTTTATTTTTGAGAATCGATAACATGAGATGTTCTGTTCCTATCACTTCACTTTTCAGCATTTTAGCTTCTAGTACTGTTACTTTTAGTACTTTTTCTACTTGCTTGGTGAGTGGGATATTATTCGCGTTAATGGTGTGTTGAGAAACTTTGTTGTGTAAAGTATCTTCAATAGCACGACGAAGGATAATAATATCTACATCGAGCTGTTTCAGTACTTTAACAGCCAAACTTTCCCCTTCTCTTAGTAAGCCCAGTAATAGGTGTTCTATACCGATACTTGAATGTCCAAGTCGTAAGGCTTCTTCTCTACTATAGGAGATAACCTCTCTAACCTTCTGTGAAAATTTTGCTTCCATAACTATTACTTAACAAATATTGAACCTTGTGAGAAGATCGGGCCAAAATGGCGGTTGAACTGAAAAAAAGTCAGTTACTGCGTTATTTAGTTGTACAATATCGGTAAATAAGTCATTTTATACAAGCTTATCTAAAAAATTGTCAGAAGCTAGCAGTTACTATATCAAGTACTAGTCCTATAATATGAGTAATTGATAACTATGAGGATTCGACAAGTTTGAAGAATGTCTTATTCCTTATGTATTAATTAAAACCAATAAAATCTAGTTATAGTATTAGTTTTAGAATAAAAATTAAGTCAAATATTGTTTCTATATCTTGACTAGCTATACGCAGATAAATCTAAAAGGTTGCTGATTAAAGATAAAAAATAAATTATAATAAAATATTGTCTATGGATGCATCTATTAAATATGTATAAATGAGTGATGGTTATAGACAATTGATGCATCTTTTGGACAGTGACGGGAAAGGTTAATAATAAAGTGGAATAGTTTATTAACATTTCAAGTCATTTTTTGGTTCGACCATCATTAAAAACAGCCCTTAAGGATACCTGTTAATACTAAGAGTGTATTTTTTCTTATTAGTTAAATCAACTTTGAATACTCCCTTTTTGTTACCTTTGCGATAATGTATTTGTAAATAACAAAAAACACATCAATCTTATGAAATTTACAGTAGATAAGCAGGAAAGTTATACTACCTTTAGTGTGTTAGAACCAAAGTTGAATTCGATGGTTGCTCCTGATTTAAAAACAGAATTGATTTTGTTGTCTAATAATGGAGTTAAGAATATCATTTTGGATATGGAAAATGTAGAGTTTGTAGATTCTTCAGGAATTAGCGCGATGCTAGTAGGTAATCGTTTGGCTCAAAATGAAAATGGCACCTTGCCACTCGTTAATATACAAGATAATGTATTGCGTTTATTAAAGATTTCACAATTGGACAGTGTCTTTACTATTTTTTCATCTGTTCAAGAGGCGAAAGATTATATCATGAAGCTTGAATTTGAGCGAGCTTTAGGCATTTTTTCCGATGATGTAGAGGATGAAGGAGAAGAGTAAATGGTGTTAGAATAACTAAATACTTGATTGATTTTGAAGCTTTGTATATTAGGAAGTAATTCGGCAAAACCTGCTTTTAATCGCCATCCAAGTGCGCAACTATTACAGGTAGAGGAAGGCTATTATCTAATAGATTGTGGAGAAGGGACACAAATGCAGCTCATGCGTTATCGGTATAAGTCGAGTAAAATATGCCGCATTTTTATTACCCACCTTCATGGTGATCACTTCTTGGGGCTACCAGGTTTGTTGGATAGTTTTGTACTAAGTGGACGTGTAGCACCTATCCATCTTTATGGTCCCAAAGGTGTAGATGATATTCTTCGATTTCATTTTCAACTAACAGGTGGAGGCTTGAGTTTTCCGCTTCATTTTCAGGAAGTACCTACCCACGAAGCCTCCATTATTTTAGAAACGGAGCGGATAAGTGTTCAAAGTATTCCTTTGGAACACAGAGTTCCATGTGCAGGTTATATATTTCGAGAAAAGGAAAAAGAACGAAATATATTATCCGAAAAAATAAAACAATATAACATTCCCTACCCAGCCATCCGAGCTATAAAAAAAGGAGCTGATTTTGAGACAGACTCAGGTGAACTTATTGCTAATGAGTTATTGACCAAAGCCCCTCCTAAACCTCTATCATATGCCTATTGTTCGGATACCTCCTATTCCGAATTTTTATTGCCTTACCTTCATAAAATAGACTTGCTCTATCATGAATCGACTTATTTAAACGATTGTGCATCGATGGCTGCTGAACGTGGTCATACTACCGCTGCTGAAGCGGCTAGGCTTGCTCAAAAAGCAGAAGTACGACAATTACTACTCGGACATTATTCTTCGCGTTATCGCGATTTGCAGCCATTTTTAGACGAATCTAGACCTATTTTTGCATCGACTTATTTATCGAAAGAAGGGCAGGAGTGGGAGATTGGCAGATTAGTAGAATAGAAAGAGTTTGTCATCTTTTTGTAATAAAAATGTGATTGTTTTTGAATTTGCTATGTATTGTAAGTCAATGTGTTAGCACAGGCAATGTTGTGGCATGTATTTCTAAATTTAAGCTTAAAGAGGCACATTTATTGTTTAAAATGTTTCGAATAAAGATTGAAAAATGAAAATAAGATTTAATACAATTCTAGCACTGTTATTCTTGTTCTTCTGTATTTGTTCTGTTTCTGCCTGTAAAGAGGATAAAGTTGATATCGAGGGAAAGTGGGAGCGATTTAATGATGAAGCTGCTGGTTCTATTTTGAATGTTAAGAAAACGGGAGATACATATGTAGGTACTTTAGTTCATGTAGAGGGGCCATTATTTGAAAGTGGTTTTCAAACAGGTGATGTAAAGTGGCGAAATATTAAAGCAAAATCTGAAAACTATTATATAGGACAAGATTTGATGAAAGGGGTAGATACTTCTGGTGCTATTAAATACTATCGCTTTGAAGATGTTTATTTTGATATGGTTTCTTTTGATATTTTGCATGTGAGTAGCTTTGCAAAAGGAAAAGAATCTTTTGGGGAAACTCAAAAGTGGAAACGGATTCAGTAAAAAACACTTGAAAAGATAAAGGGATAGCCTCAATTAATGCTTGTTATGGGTCATTAATTGAGGCTATTTTTTTTTATGCTGGACTAGTACACTATATTTGGGGATAAATATAATATCAAATGCTAAAACATCCCCCTTTCCAAGCCTTGAAGCTATTATTGTTGCTTAGTTGTTTTTTGGTGATTCATACGAGTTGGGCACAAGATAATGTGTATAATATGCAAAGCCAAACGGTTAATGATTGTATGGGTACCTTGTATGATAGTGGTGGGCCTGATGATCGTTATGCGGATGGGGAGGATTATATTTTTTCAATTTGCCCAAGCGAAGAACCTGCTTGTATTCGCTTGGATGTTATTTCTTTTGCGATAGAAAACACCTTTGATATTCTTTCTTTTTATGATGGTCCTGATACCAATTCGACTCTTTTGGGGCGATATCCTACCTTATTGCCAGCAGTCATTGATGCACATAGCGGCTGTTTGACGATCCACTTCTCTTCTGATTTGGGTACTCGATTTGATGGTTGGGAAATGCAGTGGAATTGTTATGCAGCCCCTGGCTGTCCTGCTTTACCTGTTAGCCCACAAGATTGTATAGGAGCTATTCCTATCTGTCAGAATGTGTACATGGAAGAGGAGGCTTATATTGATGAAGGGAATGTGGATGCTGAAATTAACCAAGATCAATCTTGTTTGGGGGATGGTGAAAAAAATAGTGTGTGGTATACTTTTACGGTACAAGAAAGTGGCGAACTATCCTTTTTGATTACTCCTAATAACGATAATGATGATTATGACTGGGCTGTTTATAATTTGACCAACTTTAGTTGTGCAGATATTTACGAGCTTTCATCTATAGAAGTGAGTTGTAGTTTCTCTCAACAAACAGGAGCAACAGGACCTACTGGTGAATCGGATCAAACACAGGCAGGAGCAGATGATGGGAATAAAAATGCGACCATTATGGTAGAGGCAGGAGATATTTATGTGATAAATGTGAGTCAGTTCTCTATTTCAACTGCTGGTTATTCTATTGATTTTAGTGCTTCTACGGCGGTAATTTTTGATCAAGTAGCACCAGCTATCAAGTCGGCAGATTTGGTTTATGAAGATTGCCAAGTAATTGGAGTAGATGTCTTGTTTACTGAAAATGTGCTTTGTAGCTCTGTTAATAGTTTTGGCTTTAACCTGAGAGCTGGTACCAATTTATTTCTTTTTAGTGAAGCAGCAAGTGAAACTTGTTTACAAGAGGGAGATATGGCTTATGCAAAAGCTTATCGTTTATTGTTACAAAATCCAATTGGCATTAGTAATGAATATACCCTTAATTTAAGCGGGGCAGTGGAGGATTTATGTGGGAATATGTCGGAGGCAGGAAGTAATTTTGTGATTAATGAGGAGCAGACTAGTTTGAGAACTGTGTTAATAGAAGAGGATTGTCAAGCTGATTTGAATGTGAATTATACGATTGGATTGGAAGGAGTGGCAACAGCAGGTAATTACAATTGGAAGGTATCTATAGCAGGAGAAGAAATAGATAGTGTCTTTTTAGGAAGTGATATAGCTACTCTACAATTGGAAGGGACAGCTAAAGCAGGTATTTTGACATGGGAAATTCTGGATGTACAGACTAACTGTTTATTTAGTGGTAATATCGAATTGGGTGCGGAATGTTCTGTTTGTCCTGAAAATACAACAGGTGGAAGTGTTGAACTAAGTGAAAATTTAGTTTGTGCAGAAGAAACCTTGATTTTATCTAATCCAACTGCTATTGTTGTACCTGACTTCGTCTTAACCTACTATTTGGAAGCAGAAGATGGAACACAAATTAGAAGTAATGAAGGAGAATTTTCGTTAGCAACACAAAATGTTATTCCTAATCAGATATATCAAGTAAATAGTGTCGTCAATTTTGATACAGATAACGATGGTTTTGCAGATATGGAGGGAGAATGTGCTTTATTTTCTAGTACCAATCCTACGGTTATCTTTTTAGCTCCCATAGCGATTGACATCGTTTCAGAAAGGTGTGTAGATCGCAACTATCATATGGAGTTTACAGTTACAGGAGGCTTACCTGCTTTTGATACAGGAACTACTTATAATGTGACTGGAGATTTTGTGGGGGAAGTTGCTTGGGGAGATACTATACGAGTAACTTATAATGGTGATGCGGCTTATCAATTACAAGTAACTGCTGACTTGCAACAATGTTTGGGAGTAGAAGCAATTCGATCTTTCCCTTTTGTTTGTACACCAGCTCCCATTGAATTACTTGATTTTTGGGGGGAAGCAGATCAAAACGGTATTTTATTATCATGGAATACGGTATCTGAATTAAATAATGCCTATTTTGTTCTTGAACGTGAGGTGGATAAGCAAGCATTTTCTACTATAGGAACTGTTGAAGGTAGTGGGACTAGTACTCGTTTAGTGAATTATAACTTTTTAGATAAAAGCCCATTGCCTGGATACAACCACTATCGCTTATTACAAGTAGATGTAGATGGGCAGTCAGAAGTCGTAGCAGAAACGATTGTCAATTGGGGAGAGGAAAGATTGTTATCAATTAATTATTGGACTTGGCCGTCAATTAACCAACCTATTGTTACTGATCTTTTTATTGAAGGTCAGCCTGCTTCTATTAGCTTGCTAAATATAGAAGGCAAAGTGATCACACAACGTATTATTAATCAATCTGGTAGATACCTCATTATGGCTCCTGTATATGCCAAAGGTGTTTATTTTTTAAAACTATCAGATGGATTGCGAACAGTAGTTACCAAAGTAACTGTACAATAAGTAGTATTTGTTTAGTAATGAAGAAATAGCAACCTATTATGACCGATGCGAAGTGCATTATCGACAACATTGGAATTTAGATCAGAGTTTGTCGTTACACTATGGCTATTGGGATAATAGTACCTCCAGTTTTCATGAGGCATTGGTAAATATTAACAAGGTGCTTGCTTCATGGGGTGGGGTACAAGCTACCAAACATGTATTGGATGCAGGTTGTGGTATTGGTGGGTCTTCCTTATTTCTTGCTGAAAATTTCCAATGTCAGGTTACAGGTATCAGTTTGAGTGCTAAACAAGTAGCTACTGCTAATCAACTAGCTTCTGATCGACAATTAAGTGAACTTTGCCATTTCCAACAAAGTGATTTTACCCAAACCCCTTTTGCTGATAATAGTTTTGACATTGTATGGGCAATAGAAAGTGTCTGTCATGCCGAACGAAAAAGTGATTTTATACAAGAAGCTTATCGAGTATTACGACCTGGAGGGCGTTTGATCATGGCTGATTTTTTTCAGTTGCCTAAAAAACTGAGTGAAGAAGATCAACAATTAATGAATCACTGGGCCTATGGCTGGGCAGTACCTCATTTTGAACGTTTAGATACCTTTGCCTATTCAATGCAAACACAAGGATTTAGAAAGATAGAAACACAAAATGCAACAGCGAATATTATGCCTTCCGCCCGACGCTTATATATCCGTTTTTTCCCAGGTTGGGTCATTGCCAAACTATATCAATTGATTTTTAGGGCTTCAGATATTGGGATTAAAAATGTTTGGACCGCTTATTATCAGTATGTGACGTTGAAGCGTGGGCTTTGGGGCTATTACTTGGTAAAAGGGGTAAAATAAGGATTGAAGTTCGACGACTTGCGAATAATCGTTCAATCATAAATCGTCGGACGATAATTTTTAATCGTTAATCACCAATTTTGCTAGAAATGTCTTCCCATTCACTTCCACCTTCAACACATA
>JAHDHP010000243.1 GCA_020631245.1 Bacteroidota bacterium
TAGTGACAAGATAGTCAGCATAATGGCCTTAGTTATTTATTTTTCTTTACTAAAGGTTAAAAGATTCAAAAAGAAAACAGAAGACTGGATTACGAGTCATGTTCAAAAATATATTACTAAGCAAAGTGGGCACGACATCCCCCTCAAAATAGATTGGGACAGTTTTGGTGATCTTGAAGACAATGAGAAATTCTTAAAAATAGGCTTGAAATATACGGTGCTTGAAAGTAATATCAAACAATTATGTCGCGATGAACTTGGTAAAGAAGCATTTAAAGAAAATGTAAAGGAAATCGTTGTGCAACACACTGATGTAGAAGAACCTAGCGAAATGGAATATAAATTAGAAGCTGGAATACTTACTTATATCTCTAACCAAAAGAAGCAGATACTTGGAGTAGGAAAAGTGATGGAAGGCAAGATGGAGAATTTGTTTTAAAGATGTCTCTCTACTCTGACATTCCCCAAGCCGCCTCTTGGAGGCAAGTTATCCCCATTGAAAAAGGCTGGGCCAAAGACAAAAAATATTGTATACAAACCCAAACAGGGGAAAAACAACTCCTACGCATTGCGGAGAAAGAAAGTCTGAAAGCAGAGGAAAAAGAATATCGAGCAATGGCACAACTTAGTCAATACCCTAGACTAGGTTGTGCCAAACTATTATCAGAAGGTTATTGCAATAAGCAACAAAATACCTATCGTCTATTCACTTGGCTAGAAGGCCAAGCTCTCGAAGAAACACTCCCACAACTCAGCCCCCAAAAACAATATGAGTTAGGGCTTCAAGCGGGTAATATCCTCCGACAAATCCACCAAATTCCAGCCCCTACCAATCACCGCCCCTGGAACGACTACTTCAACTGGAAAATAGACCGCAATATCAATCGTTACCACGAATGCGCCCTCAAATTTGAAGGCGCGCAAAAAATCATCGACTATATCAATGCCCACCGTCACCTCCTTGACGACCGCCCCCAATCCTTCCACCACGGTGACTACCACATCGGCAATATGCTCCTCACCCCTGATCAACAAGTCGGCGTCATCGACTTCAATCGCCTCGATTTCGGTGATCCCTGGGAGGAGTTTAATCGTATTCCCTGGTGTGCTTCTGCCAGCCCTTCTTTCGCAAAAGGACGTATCAAGGGCTATTTTCAAGATCAAATCCCACCTGATTTTTTTCCATTGATGTGCCTCTACCTCGGCTCTAACCAATTGGGTGGCTTGGCGTGGGCAGCGGCTTATGGGGAGGAAGAAGTAAGGGTATTACTCGCACAAACAAAGGAGGTGATGGGCTGGTATCGGGGTTTTGAGGAGGTGGTGCCGGGGTGGTATTAACTCACAACTTCATCCCATACATTTTCCCATCCAACTCGCGCCAATTGGGTATATGTTTCGACAACTCTGCCCAAAAAGCCTGCGAATGATTCTTCACTTTCGTATGCACCAACTCATGCACAATCAAATAATCAATCAAGGTAAAGGGGAGCTTGATCGCATCTGTATTGATGATAATATTATTGGAAGGTGTACAACTTCCCCAACGTTTTTCGAGTTGGCGAAATTTGAGGGCTTCAAAATCTAAGCCTGTTATCTTCGACCATTTACGAACTCTAGGCGTAATTTTTTCTTTCGCCTTTTGTTGGAAGAAGTCTTGGAAAGCCGCTTTTAATGCGCGTTGCGAATGCAGGGAACTAGGAAGCTGTACTTGGAATTTGGAAGCCGTAAATCGAATCTGAATATCGGAGCGATTATCATCTATGAGGAGCTGCACATAGTATTTGCGCCCTAAGTATTGAATGCGCGAACCAGTAACAATTTCATCTCTGTGATTAGCTTGTACCAATTCGAGTTTCTCAATAATCCAGCGGGCTTTTTTAAGAATCAGTTGGTTGGATTCTTCGAGACTCAGGCGGCTACCTTTGAGGATGACACCCTCCTCTTGCGCCACACTAATATAGTGCGACTTCAAGCCATTTTTTTCATAAATATGGTATTCAATGGTGGTATTTCCGTATTGTACACTTGGCATTTACTCCTGTTTTAACAATTTAACCATCTTCACCGCCTCTGTTCTTATAAACGCTCGCTCAAAGTCTAAATTTCGCAAAAATTTACGACATTGCTTTTCCAGCTCACTAATAGATTGACTTTTCTTTTTCCATTCAACTACTTGCATAAACGGGGCAAGTTGGGCTAGTAAGTCTTGTGTATGTTGGATAGCATCTTCTTCGTTCTCAAATAAGGCTTTCATCGAACTAAATACTGCTTTTTTTCCTTCGGTATCAAAACCCAGATCCAAGGCCGCTTGTTCCTCTTTAGAAATGCTATCTGTAAGCTGTGTAAATGCCAATATTAACTGCGTGCCTGTTATTTGTTGTTCCTCTCGTTGCTTCAATAACTGCTCCAAGCGTTCGGCAAGTGGCTTATAAAAATCAGGATTTTTATGGATACCCACTCGAATCGTATGCTTGAGTTTATTCCGCATTTTCAACTCCTTCGTTTGCTCCGAATAACCTTCTATTTCTTGCTGAAATTTTTCCTTGTCCAAAATGGAAACGGGTTCTTCTAGTAGGTGTTCAATGCCTGATGCCTTGAGATGCTTGTTGATAAGTGCCAATAACATTTGGCTTTCCTCTTCTGAAATATACACCTTATCCGTTTCATCTCTACTACGCAAATTAATCTCATTAAACAACTTAAAATCAGGTTCATAAGCCATTGCGCGTTGATCGGGCAGCACGATATTGACCGATTTATTAAATTGCTTCAACAATTTCTTAAAAGCATCTTTTTTATCAATAGGGTCCAGGTAGCGAATCGCTGCATCAATATAATCTTCTCGATCATATCTGCGATCTATTTTCAAAGCTTTGAAGAAATCGACTAACTTCGCACGATGCATATCCAAGAGTGGAATTTCTTCCGAAAGGTTTTTCATAATATCGTTGCGCTGCAAGTCACCCGAAAAAATTTCGAGGGCTTCAATCAGGTTTTCGGAAATACCTTGATAATCCATAATAAAGCCTGCCGCCTTGCCTTTTCGCGCCCGATTGACCCGCGCAATCGCTTGCAATAAACCATGTTCCCGCAAGGATTTATCCAAGTACAAACAAGCCGCAATAGGCGCATCATAACCCGTCAACAACATATCAGAAACAATCAAAAAGGCAGTATTATTGTATTGCACTTTGCCCGACTTAGCTTTATCCGATTCCTCACCAAAGGGCAATTTAAATAAGTCGGTGACAGTCTTTATTTGATGTGGTTCCACCATCCAAATCGGCTTTTTATCCTGTGGATGTTCCTTGTTCCATTTGATTGCCTGATAGTATTCTTTATCAATATCTTTGAGCGACTTAGAAGTCCCCAGACTAATCACCACCTTCGACTCAAAATCATGTACCCCCGCTGCGCGCAATCGCTCAAACGTCTTTTTATAGGCAATCGCTGCTTCTCGTCCTGTGCATACGAGCATTGCCTTATGTTTATCAGGATATATTTTATCGCGATAATGATTGATAATATGCCGACTGATAAGGTCGATACGTTTGTCGGATAGTTGGTATTTTTTTAATGCTAATTTCTTTCGAGCCTCCTTCTCTTCAAGGCTTTTATCTTTATATAATTCCTCAAATTTGGCATCCAACCTCTCCTTTTCTACTTCAATCCGTTCAATACCTTGATCGTATAATAGTTCTACCGTAGCCCCATCGGCTACCGACTCTTTGATGGTGTACACATCAATATACTCGCCTCCATAAAATTCAGCTAAAGTCGATTTTTCGGCTTTGGAAATAGGCGTACCTGTAAAGGCAACAAATTTGGCCTGCGGCAATGAAGTACGCATAAAAGCAGCTAAAAAACCATAATGGCTGCGGTGCGCTTCGTCTACAAGTACATACAAGTTTTGCTTGTTTGACAATTCCTCCAATTCAATTGTTTCTCGCTTAATCTCGACCCATTTTTTATTGACAAACTGTTGGGTAATTTTGGTGAGTATCTTTCCGTCAATTTGTTTTTTGATACGCGTTTGATAATCGTTTGGTGTATCCTGTGCGTCCTCTTCTTCGGCTGTTTGATCGCTCGATGACTCTGTGTTAGGATCAATTTCTTGAAACTTTTGAATAGTAGTGGTAATGATGCCCCCATAATCATTGCGAAGCAATTGTTGCAAGGCAGCCTTCGAATTAGCTTTACTTAAATTGTTGAATCCTATTCGCGTAAAAGTGCCAAAAATTTGCAAATCGAGGTCTTTACGATCTGTCATGATGAGTACCGTTGGATTATCGAATCCAAATTCTTCAGCTTGTAGCTTGCGAGTGAGATAAGCCATCGTAATAGACTTGCCCGATCCTTGTGTATGCCATACTACTCCTCCTTTTCCTGATTGTAAGCGGGCTATACTTTTATTGGTAGCACGTAGTTGCTGATAGCGGGGCAATTTCTTAATGACCGTTCCATCTTCTGCCTCAAAAATTACAAAATGACGTAATAAGTCAAGCAATACCTCTTTTTGAAACAACGAATACAGCAAAATAGCTTGGGCACTCGGATGCGCTCCCAAAGCAGGAAGGACTTGCTTTTTTTCTAATTTGAAAACCGAGTAAAACTTCATAGGTGCTTGAATCGCTCCATAGCGCGCTCCATCTTTCCACAAGCCTACACACATCAAATTATAATAAAACAGCTTTTCACTATTCTGCTGATAATGCACCAAGTTTTTATACGCATCTTCCTTTGCACTACTCAATTTGGGGCTTTTACATTCAATAACTACCAAAGGCAACCCATTGACATAAATCACCAGATCGGGTTCCGATTCAGGCCCTTTTCCTCGGTATCTTGGTTGATTGATAACTAAAAAGTGATTATTCGAAAGGTTTTGATAATCAATGAAAAAGACAGGATGCCAATCTTCTTTTCCATCTATGACTTGTTTGACTGTCATCGTGCCTCCTCGCAACAATGTCCAAATCTGCTCATTAATTTCCATCAGCGAATTGCCCTGTGGATGGGCGATGGTTTGGTAGACTTTATGTAGATTATATTCATTAATCCACGGATTTATCTTGACAAGGGCTGTCAACAAATGCTTATGTAAAATGACCTCACCCGTATTTTCCCGCGCATCAGCAGGAATGCCTGTGAGGTGTTCATACCCTAGTTGTTTTAACAAGGCTATGGCAGGTTGTTCGCTAAGGAGGTATTCAGGTGTTTCACGCATTATTTCGGCTTGTAGGGGATAGGGGTAATAAGTGTCCCACAACCTGTCATATCTTGAGTAGGGAGCGAGCAAAAAAAGAGGACTATCTTTAGATATGACAGGTTTTAAGTTAAAAAAGTACTTTTATCACACCCAATTTGTCATGTTGAATAATACCTTATTCCATGACAGTAGGGACAGCTATGTATTCACCCAATAAATATAGGAACAAAAATGTATTTTTGCAAAATATGTCCTCAATCACCCAGTCACCCAATCACCCAATCATCATATACAGCTGGGCGTACCCCCATTTTTCTCCTTTTGCCCGTTCCTGCGTCCTCGCAGGAACACAGGCAAAAAGGAGAAAAATGGGGTCGGGCTATCCGCTTGTAGTTGCCTTGCAGAAAATATGTTCGGCTAATATGCTGGCAGTGTCTTCCTTCGTCAGCCCTGCCAGCATAAGCCTCACTATATTTCTGTACAGACGTTGCGTGCAACGTCTCTACGGCAAGCTACCACTACTATCCCTTACGCGTAAGGGCATCCCTTGTGGGAAATGAGTGAATGCGCGAATAGCGAAAGACAGTCTCTTAAGTTTAAAAAGTCGTACAAAAATGGTCTTTTTTATTTTATAGATCTTTGTGTTGCAGCTTCTATTTCTTCTATTGTTGGTAAGCTTGTTTTTAAGTTTTCAGGAATAGCATTTACAAGTTCATATGCAGCAACACCAATCGGCTGTGACATTCCTCTTAGGGCATATTCTGCAATAATTTTTGACTTAGATTTACATAAAATAATACCAATGCTAGGATTTTCTGATTCAGCTTTGAAATGATTGTCTACTGCAGATAAATAGAAATTCATTTTGCCTGCAAATTCTGCCTTAAATTCTACATTTTTAAGCTCAATGACAATGTAACATCTTAATTTTATATGATAAAAAAGTAGGTCTATAAAGAAATCTTGATCTCCAATCTTTAGTTTAACTTGTCTTCCAACAAAGGCAAATCCAGAGCCTAATTCTAATAAAAAAGAGGTGATATTTTTTACTAACTGCTCTTCAATGTCTTTTTCAATTGCTTTTTCTTGTAATGTTAAAAAATCAAACTTATATGGATCTTTTAATACTTCATTAGCTAGTTCGGAATGAGGATCGGGGAGGGTGTATTTAAAATTTGTAATTGCTTTCCCTTTTCGGTTGTATAGTTTTAGTTCAATTTGATGTGTTAATACAGCACGAGACCAACCATTTTCAATTGTTTTTAATGAATAAAATATCGCTTCTTCGATAGATGCAGCTTTAGTGATAATAGTGACATTATGTCCCCAAGGAATTTGTCCAACAAGCTGTTGGACTTTTTTAATTTCTATAGAAGAAGAGGAATAAAACTCATACCATTTTCTCATAGAGAATAGGTTTGTTCTTGAAAATCCTTTTTGATTTGGAAACTCCTTCTTGAGATCTTTTGATAAAGTTTCTACAATATTAGCTCCCCACCCCTCCCTATTAATCTTATCGGAAATTGAATGTCCTAAGTAAAGAAAAATAAATAACTAAGGCCATTATGCTGACTATCTTGTCACTATACTGTGTTGTAAAGCCTCGCCGATGCGCTGCATCGCCTACGTTTCACGCCTTGTCTAGCAACAAGCTAGTGTCACATTATGGCCCTACTTATTTATTTATCTTTACTAAGTCCCAATATAATTGTAATAATTCATTATTAACAGTTAAGGCTGTCTTTAGTTGGGAGTGCTGAATTCGATGTTTTAATTCTCCAACCCATTCTATGTATTCGTTTTGTTTATTTTTTTCTAGACTCATAAATTATTTGTGTGATGACTTTATTAGTATTAACCTTAATCGTCGTATCGCAAATCGTTTTACCGTAAATCGTTCAACCGTTTCACCGTTCAACCGTTTCACCGTTCAACCGTTTCACCGTT
>JAHDHP010000244.1 GCA_020631245.1 Bacteroidota bacterium
AGTCATTTAATGCCGAATGGCTTGTTCTCCCCAACCAACGCTATACTTTTGATCGCTTTGGTTGTATTGGGTTTTTAGAAACTCTTGAATCCAAGCAAGTCCAAAAAGATCATAGAGTTCCTCTTGGGCTTCCACTTCATCGAGTTTAATGGCTTTATTAATCCGCTCTTTTGCCATAATAAGCGACATAAGGTTATTTTCAATCGTACGCTCATAATTGACAAACCAGACATTGGTTTTTTCCTTACTGACTAGTCGGGTAAACCTACGATAAAACTGGCTCATGGTGGGTAAATTCCATTGTAAAGATTCCATAATACAATTATTACAAGAGGGAATATCGACACTACTTTCTAAGGATTGTTGGGTGCAAATCAAAATCCCATTAACGGTACTTTCAAACTGCGCACAAAGCTTTCGTCTTTGCTTAAAGGTTTTATCTCCTGTAATTAGAAAAATAGGACGAAAAAGTTGATCGGCAAACATCTGATAATAGAGTAGGGCAGTATCCTTTAAGGTACAACCAATTGCCACCTTTCCTGTTAACTGCTTCATCACAAAATCATAGATAAACTGCCGTTTAGAACTAATCGGTATATCATGTCCGACAAACGATTCGGGAATAGAAGTCGATTTAATCAATAAACGCAATTGTCTAATTTTCCGTAAACCTGCTTCCTTTCTTGCATTACCTGAACTATTAAAATATAAATAACAAATCTCGTGAAATTCTTCTAATAACTGCCGTTGTAAACGCTGCTCTGCTTCACTCAATTGCACTTTAAGCTGTTTAATTTCTTCCTTCTTTTCCCCTACCATTTCTTCTAAAGTTCGTACAATCGAACAATGGTTTAAAATTTCGGTCAAGCGCGAATAATTGTATACATTTTGATCGTGCCGTTCAATCCCAAAGACAGTTGCTTTAGCAGGACTAAAACCTTTGGCAAATTGAGATAAGCCAAAATAAGGATGATAGCGTTTGCCATAATTACTGTTTTCAGTAGATTGAATTATACGGTCTTTATCCTCATAATAAACCGTACTATTTAAGTCCAAAAGATTAAGACTATTGTTGTATAAGAATTCAAGCTGCGGATACAATTCATTCGCATTATTTCGGGTCGTTGTTCCTGTGGTGAGTAATTTATATCGACAATGGATAAAAGTAGCTCTAGTTGCTCGGTAAAAAGAAGAACTGCGATTACAAATATTATCGCTTTCATCCAAGATCAGTTGTACCTGATTACTAAGATTTCGTAACAGCTTTCTAATCTGATGCTGTAAACGCTTAGATCGAGCCAGCGTTGTTAAACAAAGACACCAGTATTTTCTATTCGTATCCAAATCCTTTTCCCTTTGAATAAAAACATAATCCTCTTTATTGCGCTGTAAAAAAGGTAGCCATGTATTTTTAATCGCAAGCGGTTTTGATAAAATAATTCGCAAGCGAACCGCTCTAGCTTCACAAATAGCATAACTTGCTACGGTTTTTCCTACGCCTTGCTCCCAATTTAAAATCCCATAGCGTTTACGAAGCATAAGCGCAATATCCGCCTTTTGTTTTTCCCGTAAGGCAAAGACCCCCTTTGCTGTTTGAAATCGAAACGTCTCTAAAAAATCAAGATCGCTTTGAAGTGGAACAATATCCTGAAAAGCCGTTGTTTCTATTGTATCTACTTTTGGTACTCGAATGCGGTCTTTTCTTCGTTTAGCCGAAGGTATTACCTTTGCCAAGCCTTGAATTTTAGCAAGTACCACTTCTTTTTTAATTCGCATATTCTCCCAAGCTTTCCAATCCATCCAATCGGGTTTACGCTGATGCTTGTATTCATTGAGTAGATTAATAGCCCGATTCAGATTGCCTTTTATGCTTGGATGTCGAGCAATTTCATAAAGGTATTTCCGAATCTTGAAATCAAAACCCGCTTTATCTAACTGAATACTAGCCGAAAAAGCAAATTCATTAGTTCCGCTCTCTCTAATAGCTTCCAAAATATGCTGCTTTCGATAAGCTTTTGCACCTTTAATACGCTTTTCTAACTCATCCAAACGTACCAAATCAGGAGTAAAAGCAGTCGTACTGGTACAATTTTGAAAAGCAATCAGCTTTGTTTTAAAGGCAATACCATAGCCCTTTTTAAACGCATTGATGGGTAATTCTACACTTCCAAGCCATGTATACTGCTCATTGATAAAGGTAATATCCTTTTTAAAGTAAAATTCATCCAACAGATAATTATAAGGAACAATAGCAATAAAAATACCATAGGGATTAAGCCAGTCTTTGGCTTTTCTAAGGATAAAGGATTGCGAAAAGATTGCTTCGTAGTTATTGTACCACCTTAGATTATAAGGCGGATTGGTAATAATATAATCATAGTGCTGTTCTTGCTCCCAAGTGGTAATATCATAATTGATAATATCAGCAAAAGGATAGAGTAACTTGGCAACTTTTGCTACTTCGCTATCAATTTCAACTCCTGTAAATTGCTGTTCAACCAGAAAATTGCAAAAGACCCCAGCCCCACAACAAGGATCAAGTACTTTGCCTGTTGGATTAACTAGACTGACGATAGTTTGTGCGAGATGATGAGGCGTAAAGAACTGTCCAATTTCGGTGGTTTGCTTTGCCTTGGTGTACTGATGAAAGTTATCAAAATCGGAAAAGTCTAAGCCGTGAAGTTTTCCCTTTCCCGTAAAAAGTTGATAGATTTCTTGCCGTTTAAATTGCTTTTCTCCCTTGGGACTTTTTGTAATAGTATGTTGTGTATTAATTTGGTCAAGGATGGCTTGATTTAAACCCTCGCGCTCCGCTTGGGAAAAAGAAAGATCATCTTTAAAGGGATACTTAACCCGTATTGTTTTTTGCATAGTCATAAATTCAGATGATGAAAAAATTAGATAAAAGAAAAAGTAGAATACATTAATTAGGAAAGTTTGTCCTTAGCTTGCTGGATGGATTAGGGGTGTAGCCATCGCTCACAGCGGAGCTAAATGAATATGATGAATACTTAATTGAGGTATCTGTCCTTTTACGCAACTTGGAAAGCAGGAAGAGGGGGAGAAGAGCAAGGAATTTTCATCTTTTTTCAGCAGGTTTTTTGTAAAAAAAGCGAAGAAAAAAGGTGAAAATAGACGAAGGTAGAACTACCGAAGCGGTACTTGTGATCTCCAGCTTGTCCTGCAAATTGGTGAAGTAAAAAGGGGAGTACCCATCAATTGATATGAAATAAAGAAGAACGTAAAATCGCACAAGAGCGAGTAAAAAACGCCCCTAATCCGTCAAGCCATTCCTGACAGAATGCAGCTTGATTCTGAAATGTTGAGGGGTATGTAGAAATGGGAAAGCCAATATTTTAGAGCTGTATGAGGGAAAGGAAGAAGAATGTTGTTGTATTTGTTAAATGATTGTTATCTTAGTGTTATATGAATCATCAATTACCCTATGGTCTCAAGAACAATCAATTGGTCTCTATTGAAGATGTTGAACAAGGAGTTGCCTGTGGTTGTGTTTGTCCATCTTGTGGCGGTCAATTAATTGCTAGAAAAGGAGCGATACGAGTGCATCATTTTGCTCATTATCAAGAAGTAAGTTGCCAACATGCACTAGAGACTACGCTACATCTAGCAGCCAAAGCTATTATTAAAGAACAAAAAGAGTTTTATATTCCTTCACTTGAATTTTGGGATGTCGCCAATGGAAGTACTGTCCAACTTTTTAGTGAACGAAAATTAAATTTTGAAAAGGTTGAACTAGAAGTGAAGATGAAAGCTATTCAAGCAGATATAGTAGCCCATATAGGTAAAAAACAATTGATTATTGAACTTGCAGTTACGCACTTTATTGATAAGAAAAAGTACCAAAAAATTAAAGCATTGGATATTTCGGCTATTGAAGTTGATCTAAGGGCATTAAGAAAAGGGTTTACTAAAGCGGAACTGTATGAAGCAGTCATTAAATCTATTGATAATAAAAAATGGATTTATAATAGACAAGAAGATCAACTCATTCATTCGTATCTTCAAAAAAAAGCCAAGCAAAAATTGCAGCAACAACAAGAACAAGAAAGAAGAATACAACGGCAGCAAGAAAGAGCATTACATTATAAACGGCAAAAGAGAATAGCGATTAATAACGGATGGAATATTTTACAACTTCATGAATATGGAGGTGTTTGCTGTCCAAAAATCGTCCGAGAAAAAGCAACCTATTTTAATAACAATTCGGTTATTTCAGTATTAAGAAAAGGGGCGCGATGGAACGGTATGTTCTACGGTCAAGGGGCAAATGGAAAATATGTTTTTCTAAATGGAGAAAAGACAATTATCTTTCCTAAAGATTCGAATTTAGAGCGAAGTGAACTAGAGCATGAAAATCAAAAAAGAATTTATGGCCAACTACATGCTATTCGGAGAGCAGCTATGGTTGATCTTGACAAATGTGAAAGCTGTCCTTATTTCGATCAATATGTAAATGATTCTTACTCCAAATTTATATGTAAATATCAGCCTCTAAACACTTCTCATAGATAATTTTAGAGGAAGCTTTTTAGAAACACTTTTAAGGATCAAAAAAGTAGGCTACTCTTCCTCTAGTGGCTTATATCGTACCCGTAATTTCTTGATGTCCTCAATAGAAAGACCTGTTGCTTGAGCAATGAGTTCTGGAGGTTGACGGAGGCGCTTGAGTTCTTTCGCAATTTCAATTTTCTCATCTCGTTTAGCAATTTCAGTAGCTGCATCTTCCCATTTCTTTTTTAGGGCAAACGCAGGAACATATTTAGTGCTTTCCGCAATAGTCTCCATTAGTCCACGATCGGCAAAACTAAGATAACTCGTAGTGGTAATGATAAAATGATCGAGTACAGGACAGCCCACAATTTTACCGACTTGATAAAGGCGGTCGGTAATGTCTAGATCAGCTTCGGAGGGATTGAGGCTGCCCGACGGATGATTATGACAAAGGATAATCTTGACAGCTCTTTTTTGTAGCGCTAGGCTAAAGACCTCCATTGGTTCTACAAGTGTACCTTTAATGGTTCCCAAACTCACCAGTTCAATTAACTTGATTCGATTATCGCTTGCTAGTCCAATGACCCAAAAATGTTCTCGGTCAAGGTCAATCTTTTCCTCACGAAGTAAGATTTTTTGCATAATCGGGTACAGATCACTCGTATTGAGGATTCTGATTTTTTCGGCATCGCTGAGTTTAATAGTCATATGAACACGTATTTGCGCCAAATTTACAAAAATCTTTCTTATTTGAGTTTAGCCTTCCTATTATGACCTTCATAGGCACTAGCCCAAGCAGTTATATACTGACCCACCTTACAATAGCCGCTATTTCTTTTTCCACCTTTTGATAATGCCGCTCTATAACCTCCTCAAACTCCCCATCTGTCAGTTTGCTCAAGCCAGGAATAGAGTAATCACTTAAATCTGATTTATCCACCTGAAGCTTCGCATGAAAGATTTTTTGAGGAAGTGGTTGTTCAAAAGTATCTGCAAGGACACCACAGAACTCGCCTTGAGAGAGTTGACTGATCGTTTCTGGAGGAATGAGATAGTCAAGAGTGGTGCTTGTTCCCATGGATGTACCGCGTGAAGAGTAAGTGATGCTTCCTCTTTTTTGTATACTTTTACCAATCATATCTGAGATTTTCTTGGCGGTTTCGGCGACTACTGCTCCGCTAATTTTATTCCCAACCGTATTAAAAATAGCGCTAGCGACTTCTTTTCCATAATCACGCTCTAGTTGTGCAAGGTCCTGAAAGGACAGCAGCGTACTAATCTTATTCGATCGAGCTGTAGCGATTAAATGATCGAGTCCTTGAATAAAAATAGTGGGTAGTTCATCTATAATCAAAGAGAGGGGATGACGATTCGCTTGATTGATAACGCGCGTGATACACGAAGCAATTAAACCATAAACTGGCGCGTAACTACTTTGATGCTGAGGCTGACTGGCTAAAAATAACAAAATCGGTTTTTTAGGATTATTAAGATCAAGTGATACTTGCGTTTTTCCTAGTATCCAAAATAAGGAGGGAGTAGCCAGCCTTGAAATCGGAATTCTAGCACTAGCCGTTTGTCCTGCAAGTTGCTCATACGCTTTTTTAGCAAGGGCATCCTGAAAAGGAGCAAGTAAAGGACGAGTACTACCTTCTGTTTGTAGGACATTAAAAAGCACTTCATCTGGTTGATTAAGTAAACTTATCGTATGCGGTATGGTACAGTATTTTCCATTCTCATAGATGCGTAAAAACCAAATAATAGCAGCCACCAAATTCACCGCAGAAGAGGTGAAAAAATCCTTTCGTTTGATGTATTCTTTATTCAGATTTAGAAATAAAGCCTCACTAGCAGCAAGGGCATCCGATGGGGAACGAAGCAGTTCTGGCGCAATGGGATTAATTCGATGTGAGTTTTTCGGATCATTAAAATTGATGATGTAGATTTTAGGGGCTATCTTGTAATTAGCTCGATACTGTAAAAAATAATTATAAGCAACTTCAGAAAGTGCAGGATACTTAAAATCATACACCATCATTGCAAAGCCTTTTTGAATATGCTGCCGAATAAATTCTTCTACAATCGTATAGGACTTTCCACTTCCTGGTGTACCTAGTACCATCGTTGCCCGAAAAGGATTAATGATATTAAGCCAACCTTTTTTACGATCAGGAGTTAATGTTGGGATATTGACCGAATAGGCATTTTCAATTTTTCGTCTTTCTTGTGAAAAGAGCTTATTGCCTTTGTTAAATTGATCTTTTAATAGATGGTGTTGAACCACTCGCTTTAAACGAATCATCCCTGTCAAAAGCAAAATATAGCCTATACTCATCATCATACTATAGCTGAGAAGCTGTAGTTCTGCTGTCATTAGAATAGGAAAAACTAAGCAGTAATAGCTTCCAAAATAGAGTGCTAATCCAAGCAGCAAAAGAAAAATAGCACGACCCATTTTGATCCCTTCATGGTATAAACTCTTTACGCCAAATGCATAAAAGATTCCAAAAATAAGCGCAAGTAATTGAGGTTTAAAAAAGGAAGAAAACAGCCCTGTGTTGATGATAACTTTCATAATTCCTTGCAAGATGGGATGCTCATAAATTGGAT
>JAHDHP010000245.1 GCA_020631245.1 Bacteroidota bacterium
GCAGGGCTGACAGCGGAAGACACTGCTAGGCATCTGCTGAACTAGCGGGTATGAGACAACTACAAGCAGATAGCCCGACCCCATTTTTGAAAAAAGATGCCGCCAGCGAGGACGCTGGTGGCATCTTTTTTCAAAAATGGGGGCACGCCCAACAAACAAAAAATATTTTGAACATAAGCCGTAACCAGTTGTTTTGATTGTATTATGGCAAACAACAAAATACAAGTTAACGACACACTTCCTCTGTTTCAGCTACCCAATGAAGAGGGAGAGATGATTGATATCAAAGACTATATTGGCAAGCCTTTGGTGATTTATTTTTACCCAAAAGATGATACGCCAGGTTGTACAAGAGAAGCTTGTACTTTTAGAGATCAGTTTGCTGACTTTGTAGATGTGGGCGCAACCGTATTTGGCATTAGTGGTGACTCTCCTGCGTCCCATTTTAAATTTAAGGCTAAACATCGCCTTCCTTTTTCTTTGTTATCAGACAAGGGTAATAAAGTAAGAAAGTTGTTAGGAGTGCCTTCCGATTTGTTGGGTCTATTACCTGGACGCGTAACGTATGTAATTGACCAAAATGGGGTGGTAGCACACATTTTTAAATCGCAAATGGCAGCAGAAAAACATGTGGAAGAAGCCTTAGAGACAATCCAAAACATGGTATAAAGGTTTAGAAAGAAGTAAGTAAAGGGACATAGGAATATTTATTTATATATTGTTATTGTTCGAATTCGGTATCACAAGAGCCACAACTTCCCCCACAATCAATGCCTGTTTCATTACCATTTTTGATTCCATCTTCACAACGCTCGGAATGATTGATAATTTTAAGGGTATAGTCTTCTACTTCTCCATTGCTAGGAGAGGTACAACTTGTAGGATAGTTTCCAAAATTCATGGCAATGCGCATACGACAGGTACGCGAGGAAACAGTATATGGAATTTGAAAGCCAATTCTAACTCGTTCGTTGCCACTTGCTTGTCCTATTAATTCGCCTGGATCATTAAAATCTCCATCTTGGTTATAGTCTATCCAAACGCTCCAATACTCGGTGTATATGGCATCTTTATGTCCAGGAAAAAGGGTCATAAAATAGGCTCCACTGGCTACGAGATCGACTTCGAAATGGGTGAAATTCCAATAGCCATTATTATTTCCTGATTGATTATCTACATTGGCGAGTCGTACTCTATCAATGTATTCTTGAGTGGTTTGTCCTCTTACTGCACAATAGCCATCTGTTGGTGCAGCAATGGCACAATCGACCAATATAGTTTGATCGAAATTGGCTTTGAAATATTCGATATAATGGAAGTACATGCGCGCCGATTGTCCAGGTGTGATATTGGGTGCTCCACATATATCGGCAGAAGGGCAGGTCATGATATTATTGACTAATACTCCTTGATACAAATCTCCTGTACTATCTCTAATGGTGGCATCGTAGGCGCAGGTATTTAAATTAATAAGGTCACATTCTCCTAGAGGAGTAGGTGGAGTATCACAGACTAAGTCTCCTGTTGTCGCACAAAAAGCTCCGTCTGCTCGTTGTTCGCCTCTTTCATTATCGTTGGTGTGTAATAAGCCAAAAAAGTGTCCTAGCTCGTGAAACCAAAAATCGGCTCCCCCTGGATAATCGGCAATCGCTAACCAATCTAAGGCTCCCCAGCCTCCAGCTCCTACATCACCTGTTTGAATGAGTGGAACAGCATATGGATAATCGGTATAACGATCCCTTATTTCTTCCATTTTATCGAAGTCTTCGGGCACATAGTAATATTGGTCATCACAAACAATTTCGAGACGGGTAATTTCGTAACGGAAGTTAATATTGTTGACTTCCCACCAATCATTTAATTGAGCTATCCAGTCGTGGGCGGTACTAGTAGAAATATTGCCTGTACAATCTGACTTATAAACAAGTACAAGTGAAATGGGGAATACGACTTGTGTTTCACAGGGAATACTTTCTCCACAATATACGAGGTAGTCGCTTGCCTGATAATGTCCGTCGGGTAGACAAACTTGGGCATACATTTCTTTTCTTCCTAATAGTTGACATAGTATTAGGAGGAAAAATAATAGTAAGAAATTGGGCTTCATAAGAAATAGTTAACACAAACTTTGTAGATGAATACAAAGCAAATAAATCTGAATAGAAAAACTTGGGGAAAGTGCAAAATCAGAGGGTATTAATTTTGCTTAGACGTGGGTAGGTTGTTCACTTATTTCTTTTGGGATATGCAAACTTACATGAATTAATATAAAAAAAGGAAAAGCTTGACCATTTTAAATAGTAATATATACGACACAAGGACATTTAAATTACTTATAACCATTTTAATAAACCTATTATTCCTTTCTATTTTAATAAATATTTCAATATATAGAACAATAAGTATGTAGTTCTTATTATTATTGATTAAATTGCACTTTTACAATAATCAATTAAATACATTTTTTTTAATTTTTACCTGCTCCGATCCAAAGCAAGCGACAATTTTATTTAAAGCAATATTACACTCCATGACTATTGGTGAACAGATTTTCCATGTCATTCAATCAATGGAAAAACAAGATAAGCGTTACTTTAAACTTTATGCTAGTCGGTATCAACAAACCAAACAAAAGAATACGATTCTTTTATTTGACATTATCAATCAATTAAAGGAGTATTCAGAAGAAGAGGTAGAAAAAAAAGCAACAAAAAAGCAAATTAAGAATTTACCTTTTGTCAAGAATCAATTAAAGAAGGAATTGTTAAAGGCCCTTTCTGATTTGTGGTATAATTACTCAGACGCACTTTCTGAAGGAGACATTATTAATAAACTAAATATTGGATATAGATTAAATATTCCTGAAATTAGAGAAGAATGGATGAATAAGGCTCGTAATCACTATTTGATGTATGAGGATGCTGCTTTTCAGTCTCTTGCTGATGTTATTGAGATCACACATCACCACAACAATATAGGAAAAAATAAAGACTATCTAGACACACTATACGAACAACATCAACACCATATAGATATTCTACAAAATGAATTGATTTATAGAAAACTACGATCAGATGTATATCATTGGTTTCTCACCAATAAACATTTTTTGGGAAAAGTAGATTATGAACCTATTAAAATATTAGCAGCCAGTCCTTATTTTCAGAATGAATCACTTGCTATTTCTTATACCAGTTTACGTTTGTTATACTTTAGTAAATCTATTTACTATTTCTGTATCAAGGATTCTTCAAACTATCTCACATACATAGAAAAAATAGTCCAATTAGGAATAGCCCATAAAAAAAGAATTAAAGCCTTTCCTAATCAATTTGTAGTAGATTATTATAATTATATTCAAGCCTGTATTAATCAAGGTAAACTGGCTCATCTTAAAAATGAATTAGAGCTTTTTCGAGGATTAGCAGAAGAATTAATACTCGAAGCCTCTCTCTATCACCGCTTTCAATATTACTTCACCATTCTAACTTGTACTTATAATAGCAAAACAGATCAAACAGCAAATACAATGGCCTTTATGGAAGATGATGTTTTTTATTCTTTAGAGGGTACACATCCTAAAACGTATCACCATATTTCTACCATCTACTTTTGTATTATAGAGGCCTATTTTATTGCAGATAACACAGACAAAACACTCTATTGGATTCAACATTTTTATGATCATCACCTTTCAAACAAGCATTTAGATCAGGAATTGACTATCCGTTTTTATGAAGTTGCTTGTCATTATAATTTAGGTAATTTTAAACTTTGTGAAAATTTACTTACTCGCTTCAAGTATTTTAATAAAAAATATAAACTAGACCCTTTCTCCCTTCCTCCTTTTCTTCCTTTTTTTAAATTTCTCCTCTCTAACAAATGGAAGCAGGCAAAGAAAAAAGAAATTGACAAGTTTATCCAACTACTAACAAATAGCATGGGTACAGATCATTACAAAACCATTTGTAAATGGGGCATCAATACATTAGAGAAAAACGCCAAATAATATTAAAAAAAATACTTTCCTTTTTTTGACATTCAAGACTCATAAAATAGTTTGGCCAATTTGTTAAACGTTTGATTTATATACAATGCCTACTTTCTATCCTACTAAGTAACATATACATTCAAGCCTTTTCCAATCTTTCAAAAAGCCCAATGCCTACTACCCAGATACACATCTATTATTGTAGCTTTATAAACGTATAAAACACACTTGTTTATCCCATAAACTAATAAGTGCTTAACATCAGTAATTCTTACATCTCATGTCATCAATCGGGAAACAAATTTTTCATTTGATTCAATCAATGGAAACAAAGGATAAACGCTATTTCAAATTGTATGTCAATCGGTATCATCAAAGTAATCAAAAAGCTACTGTTGTATTATTTGACATTATCAATGGCTTAGATACTTATGAAGAAGAAATCGTATTAAAAAAAGCGAATAAAAAGGGGGTGAAGAACCTCCACTTTGTCAAGAATCAACTGAAAAAAGAATTATTAAATGCTATTACCGATTTGCACTTTAATACTACAGAAGAAGATGGGATTGGAAACATAATAAACAAAATAGACATTGGTATTAAATACCAAATGACTTCATTATCTAATGAATGGATAGAGAAAGGGCGTAACTTATTTCCAAAGGGAGAAGAACCTAGTTTTCAGCTATTATTGGATGTCAAAAAGTTGGGATTTCTTGAATACAATCCTGTCACCCATCAAGATGAGTTAGAAACACTTTATGAGCAACATCAACAACATATCCATTTGCTCCAAAATGAACTAGCTTACCGAAAACTCAGAACTCAAGTATTTGCATGGTATATTAAGTATAAAGATCATGCTAGTGATCTTAACCTTGAGAAATTAGAAACTATTTGCCAAAACCCATTATTTCAAGATGATTCTCTAGCACTGACTTATGACAGTAAACGTTATTTGTATTTCACAAAATCTTTATACTACCGGACCCATAAAAACATGGATAAATACCTATTTTATTCCCAAAAGACAGTCGATTTAAGCTTGTCTAATCCCCAATACTTAGAAGTTTTTTCCAATAGTGTCTTATCAGATATTTTCAATCATATCCAATCCAAAATAGCTATTGGCATCTTAGATGAAGTGGAGCAGGATCTTGCAAAATTCGAAGAAGCTTGTTCTAGCATTAAAATAAAAGACGTATTATACAACCGTTTCCGCTACTTCTATACCCTTTTGGTTTGTGCTTACAATAGCAAACGAAACCAAACGCAAAAAACAATTGATTTCACCCAAAATAAATTATTTATCGACTTAAAAAAAGGGACTAAAACCTATTTACATCTCTCCTTAATTTACTTCTGTATTATCGAAGCTCACTTCCTAAAAAGAGATATAGAAAATACATTAAAATGGGTAGAGAATTATTATAACCATAAGTATAAACGCAAAACCATTGATAGTGAAATTGTTATACGCTTTTTCGAAATCGCCTGTCATTATGAAGAAGGAAATTACGCGCTTTGTACAAGCCTCATATCTCGCTTCAAATACCTACAAAAAAAACACACGATTAAATCCAAAGAGCTAAAAGTATTATTACGACTCTTTAAATATTTACTAGCCATACAAGAAAACTACACACACAAACAAGATCACAGTTCTTGTATTGCGTCTCTACAATCAATTGCCAAATTCGATTACCAACGAACCTTGGCCTATTGGGGGATTGAAGTATTACAAAAGATAGACAAAGAATCGTATATTTAGGAATGAGTCAGTTCAAAACATTTATCAAACAAATTCCAATTATAGGGACATTACTAAAAACGATTACTCGTCCTTTTCGTCCTACTACTCCCCCATTTCCTGGCTCCGATCAATATTGGGAACAACGCTACGCCGAAGGTGGAAACTCAGGAGCAGGTTCTTACAATCGTCTTGCTCTTTTCAAAGCCAAGGTGATCAATGATTTTGTAAAAGAAAAGGGTTTACAAAGTGTTATAGAACTAGGATGTGGAGACGGACACCAACTCGCCCTCGCCCAATACCCTCCATACATCGGACTAGATGTTTCGCCAAGCATTCTCCAACACTGCATTCAAAAATTTCAAGAAGATACCACCAAAAGCTTTTACCTCTACCACTCCCTTTCCTTTCAAGATCACCACCAACTTTTCAAGTCCGATCTTGCCCTCTCTCTCGATGTCATCTACCACCTCATAGAAGATCCTATTTTTGAAGCCTATATGCAGCATCTCTTTCAAGTAGCCAAGCAATACGTCATCATTTATTCGAGTAATGTAGATGGAGCTATTAGTTATCATGAACGTGATCGAAAATTCACCAACTGGATTGAAAAAAACCTTCCCAACTGGACACTACTTCAACACATTCCCAATCCTTATCCTTACGATCCTGAAAATGGAGATTTAACTTCCAAAGCCGATTTTTACATCTTTCAAAAACAATCATGATTTATTCATCCATTCATCTGTAAAATGCTCCTTCCCTTTTGTCTGGGCAAATTTTTCTTCATTGTATGACTTTGATGCCCCCTTCGCAATCGACAAACTTTTCCACGCCGCTCCCTTCATCATTTTTCCCAAAACGACTAACTGCCCCACATGATAGGCATAATGCATCATCTGTCGATTAATTGCTTCCGTCACTGTATGCCCCTGATTTCGAATATAAATAATACGCTCTAAATCATCATTTTTCAAAGGATCAATTGCCCCAAACAAACAAGTCCAGCCAGTTTCCCATTTTTCCAATACTTCCGCCTTATCTTTCAGATCATTCTCAAACTCTTCATCTCGCTGCCGCCACGTTTTTTCTCCATCTTCCGTCAAAAAATTCGTCCAACGCGACAACATATTTCCCCACAAATGCTTCACAATTACCGCCACACTATTCGATTCAGGGCTAGGCATTTGAAACAATTCTTCTTCACTCAACTGCGCCATTGTTTGGTCTCCCAAATGTTTATAATAGGCAAACTGTTTACGTACACTTTCCAAATAACTACTTGACATAACGATTCATTTTAAAACTGGATAATACCAACAAGAACAAATCAAATCACTCATTAGTTGTACATCCCGTCACCCAATCATCC
>JAHDHP010000246.1 GCA_020631245.1 Bacteroidota bacterium
GTGGTGCCTGATATTGAGCGTAAACCTTTGGAAGATATTGCTGTTTTTTATTAAGATAAAAACTACTAGTATTCTGTCAAGATAATCTTAAATTCGCTAGAGTTTGGATTAAATGTACAGACGTCCATTTATGGCGTCTCACAATGAAACGTCAAGCATCTATCTTTCACATTTATTTTTAGATAATCGCTTCATAATAGTTAAGGAATGATAATTAAATAACTTTACATTTTTATCATTCTAACCTGAGACGCCATAAATGGACGTCTGTACAAGTACTTGACCTCTCTACTTAATTCGTAAAGCCCTAGCCCTATGCGCCAATTCGACTTCAAAGATAAATGTGAAGAACGCGGTTTTATAGCCAAACCCAAAGTAAAATGGTACAACCCCATCCAGTTGGCAAAAACAGCCGTCAAAGTGATGGTCTCTTCTATTTTTGGCACTTTTGCCGATCGTCGCGAATTTCAAACAAATGGTCCCAATACTCCTTTTTTTCATCGAAATAAAGATGAAATTTGGATCGATTATATGGCTGATACAGGTGATGGCTTTCACGCGACCTACTCCATGGCCTATTTGTTAGCACAAGAACAATTGGTGGTTGACGGCAAGGTTTTACCTCGTGGAGATGTCTTAATTTTAGGAGGAGATCAAGTTTACCCCACTGCTAGTAGAGATGAATATTACAACCGCTTTCGAGGTCCTTTCGAAAGTGCTTTTCCTGAAGATGACAATATCCCTAGTCCTCATTTATATGCGGTACCTGGTAACCACGATTGGTACGATGGCTTGAATAGTTTCATTAAACTATTTACCCAAAAGCGAACTATTGGCAATTGGAAAACCCAACAAAATCGGAGTTATTTTGCCTTGCGACTTCCTGGAAATTGGTGGTTGTGGGGAATAGACATTCAACCTGACTCGGATATTGATGGCCCTCAGTTACAGTATTTTCATGATATTGCGATACAGCATACAGGAGCAGAAGAGATGCAGGTAATTTTATGTCTGGCAGACCCTTCCTGGGTTCACTATGAAAAAGGCAAAATCAATAATGCTTATTCCCGCCTACGATTTTTCCAAAAACGCTATATCGAAAAAATAAAAAATGTACGGGGTGGAATAGTAGCTAAACGCTTGAAATTACGTTTGACTTTGGCAGGTGATTGGCATCACTATTCGAGTTATTGTTCGGTGAACAAAGATGGAGAGGCTATTTATAAAATTGTATCAGGTGGTGGTGGAGCGTTCTTACATCCAACCCACCATCTACCAAGAGAAATTCCTGATTTAGAAGATGGACCTTTCTATCAAAAAAAGATATATCCAAGTGCGGAGCAATCGCAGCGATTACTTTGGGAAAACTTATTTTTTGGTTTACGCAATCCTTACCTCACCTTGATGGTCGCTTTAGCATTTATGATTCCATTAACCTTTCTCGTTCCTACCAAAATGCGGATCAAAGAGGCTGAACTACTTTCTATAGAACCAATCAATGCTATCTTTAGCTTTTTTGCTGAACTAATTGGCGCACACCTTATTATTGGTATTCTTATCGGCTTCACATTAATTATCCTCAATCTACTAAGTGGTTATGTTCCTTTCTTATCTACCAAAACATGGGATAACCTATCTTATTCAAGTCTAGGGATAGATGATTATAAAAACTTCTTACGCCTACATATTACTCCCGAAAAAATAACCATCTACCCCCTTAAAGTAGCGCGTATTTGCCGAGAATGGAGTAATTATAATAATGATGCTGCTCCTCGTATTCAACCAAGGCAAGAGCTGAAAGTAGAATTAATTGAGGAGCCTTTTGAGTTGGTAAGTAATAAAAAAACAATTTGACATATTTGTTAAAGCAATTAGTCAATCTAAAATAAAGCCGTAACAATTAATTGCTACGGCTTTATTTATCTATTTATAGAGACAAAAAAAAACACAAAACACTTACTATCAAAAACTTAACACATTTCATCTCTTAAAAAATTGCGACAAACCCAACTAATTGTCATTTTAATATTTTCACCTTCTATTTACATTTGAGCATGTATGAACAATCTTATTTTTTTCACTAAATAAAATTATACTTCTATGAAAACAACATTGATGTTAATTACTTGCTTAATCATGGCTTTCCAAACATGCAGTAATCAAAATATAGGAACTCCTCAAGGTGAAGAACTCGAATGGGTAGTAGGCACCGATTTCGATGGTTCTGACCACCTCTCTTCTACACATGAAGTAGAGTCATTAGGAAGTTCCGTTTTTAACTTTGATTTATTATCAGATTCTCTATGTCCGAATTTAGGGGTCAAAGTAACAGTAAGCACTTTAGGAGTTAACTTAAAAGTCCAAGAAATATTTAACTTCCCGTATGACTTTTCAGCAATCGTTCCTCAAGATCAAACGATAACTATAAGAACTGAAATCATAAACAATCCTGATTCAGATATTATATGCGTTTGGTCAGGCAATGCTACTTGTGTATTAACTTACTAGTTTAGTTTAGCTAACAACCAAGCTTTGTCTACCACTTTCCCCTCAACTTGTAATTCCTCTTGGAGCTTTTTTCGCTTACTTGTTTCATGAGGGGCAAGCATTGTTAGTCGCCGACAAAATTTAATCAAATTAAGGTAATTGATACGGTGGTACCCAACTGTTGGGTGCCGCCTTACATACGCTGAAAAACTAAGTAATAAGGCTTCTAATGCTTCCCACTCTTCCAATTCGTAATAGGTTTTAAGTAATAAACGTCTCGAATCTAAGCCCAGGAATAACTCCTTGTGTTCTACTTGATGTAGTAATAGAACTACTTGGTTATATTCTTTTCGAGCAAAGTGAAGTTGTGCTAAATTGTATTGATAACTATTTTTCCGAAAATCAGGAGCTAATTGTGCTTGATACGTTTCAATGAAATGAGCCACCCAATCAAAAGCATCTAACCGTAAACCTACCGCTACAATATTTTTATAATCCAAAGGAGGGATAAATCCATCTTCTAGTAAACTACCACTATTAAGTTCAGATTGATAAATCGCAAACAATTCTTCTAAATAAGCATCTTCCCCTTGATTCAATTTCTTAATACAGTAGTTTCTAGCTAATACATAAATATCTTGTAGCTCGGAAAGTGGTAAACTTTCAATAGCCTGATTGAGTAACTTTTTCAATTGTTGAAAATGGGCTGCCTTTTCAGGTTCTACCAAAGTTAACAAAGCAAAATAGTAGATCGTAACCGCAATCGGATACCGTTCCCATGATATTTTTAAATGACTTAATAAAGGTTCTATTAGATGAAGCTCATATTGAATCGTCACCAAATTCTGATAGCTCATCATTGCACAACAACACTTCAACTTACTAAGCAAATAAAAATGATCTAAGCTATCTGATAAGACTTGTAAGTTAGGTTCTATATTTCGTTGATGTAGACTTTCTAAATAACGGTTTTGCCCTTCTTGAAATAGGTAATGATCAAAATAAAAAGCTTGCCCTTTTTGCTTTAATTCACCCATCTTTTTTTGGGTCATTTGCGCTTTTTTTTGATAATGCTTGGGCAACTGACGACGCTGATAAGCTCGTAATACATACAAGTCGCTATTGGTACTTGCTTGTGCAAACTCTTGATAACCAATAAATTGCTCCGCCAATTTAAAAAGCTTTGATTGAATTCGACGAAGCACAATATCCTTAAAAGGAGCCTTTGGAAATAAATGATGATATACCTCTTGGCGATCCAATTTTGAAGGACTCCAACGAGGATACAAACTAATCAAATAGCGACACAATGATTTCACCTGTTCATGGCTATTATGAAACGGGCTATCAACAAACTTCATAAACTGACTCAACTCCACCTTACTCATTGTTTGAAGCAACAAAACTAATTGACTCTTAAGCACACTAAAAAGATAAAATAAAAAAAGACATTAATCGAGACAAAAATAAGCCTTATCATAGGTAAAACAGCAATTTACGAGACATATTTACCAAAAATGCCGCGACAAATCAGCGATTTAGTTTTTTATAAACAAACAAGATACGTGTATTTTAGTATTTAGTTAATCCAATCAAACTCAAACAATATCAGCGAACTGAAAAATCTACCCAATGAAAAACATAAGCATTGTATTTATCCTTTTCTTTCTATTTATAGCCGTTTCTACACAAGCACAAGTGTTAGAAGCAACTATTGATGCCATTTCAGGTAAAGAAGCATTTATCAACCCCAATTCATTACACCCTGTAGAACTCAATGATGAGGTTGAAATATGGGAAATAACTGACATTACCAAACCCGAAAATGGATCAGCTACCTACAATGAAAATGCTATTATCACCTTCATTTCCGATCCAGGTTTTATAGGAACAACGACTTTTGAATATACCATTTGTGCTACCTATTTCTCCACTGATTGTTGGAATGGTAAAATCACCATGAATGTTGTTGAAAATAACAGCATCTTCGTAGCTGTTCCAGATAGTGCTACTGGATTTCAAAATGGAAGATATATCGTCGATTTTCTTGCCAACGATATGGAACTATATGCGTCTAATACAGGAATTAACGTTGAAGACATCGACCTATATGAATGGGTCTTTGATATTTTAACTTATCCCGATCCTAGCGAAGGATTTACCTATTTAACAGATGTCTATACCAATCCTGATGACGAAGTTCCCTCCTATTGGCAGATTGAGTTTGAACCTTTTCAGCCGGGAGATTTTGAAATCCAATATTTTGTATGTCTCGAAAATTATTTGACAAACCCCGCTGCTGATTGTGATACAACTACCATTAGTATTAAAGCTGCTCCCAAATGTATTGATGATGATGTAAGTACCCCTTCTAATATATCCGTGACTTTTGATCCACTAGATAACGATTGGATCAACAAAAACATATCCTATCAAGTAACCGCTTGTAGTGATGCGCAAAATGGATTGGTGATGCATAATCCCGATCAAACATTTACCTACATTCCATCTCCAACCTATGTAGGACCCGATTGGTTCGACTACTGTTATACCAATGCCAATAACGACGAAGGCACTGCCACCATTTTCATAGAAGTAGAAGCCGCCGATTCACGTGTAAAAGGAACCGTCTTTTTTGATAGTGATCAAGACTGTGAACTTTCTGTTCCAATTGGTTTAGAAGAAACCGATTTCCCACTTGCCAATTGGATCCTCACTTTCACAGATAATGATGTAAATGGAGGTGCTGAACCTCAAATTGCATATACCGATGCACAAGGAAATTATAATATTGGCTTAGAACCCGCCAACTATCTTGTAAGTGTACAAGTTCCACAAGATGGCGGCTGGGAATACGATTGTGGTTCATTAGGAATAGTGTATGTAGAAGGACAAAATGAGGTAATTAACGGGCCAAACGTCCCTATTCACAATGACCTCAATTGTGAAAACCTATCTATTAATTTAGACTTACCACGATTACGTCGTTGCGACACCATCCCATTTCTAGTAACCCTATGCAATGTAGGAACACAAACTGTTGAAGAACCAATGGCTATTGTTGATGTTGGACCAATCATCAAACCTATAACCCCTAGTCTTGTAGAAAATAAAATAGTAGTACTTGAAACCACCCGACTCGTACCAGGCGAATGCCGCACGCTAAGCTTCGAAGGCTTGGTTGATTGTCATGCAACTATTGGGCAAACACTTTGTATACGAGCGTTAGCCAACCCGCGCGACCCATGTGTGGTTCCTCCAACCTGGTCAGGTGCGTCTATTCAAGTAGATGGTGTTTGTCAAGGAGAAGAACTCGATTTTCGTATCGCCAACCCTACTTCAAATCCAATGAGTAGTGATCGTGAATATCGTATTTATGTTGATAATGTTCTCATGCAGGCTCAATCCTTCCGCCTCGATGCCCTCGAAGAATTGACCATTCCATTCCCCTCCAGTGGAGCTACAGTACGTCTCGAAGCCGACCAAGAAGCCGATCATCCAGGAGATAGCCGACCAAGAGTCTCAGTAGAATTATGTGATGACCCTACTGGTAGTTTAGGAATCGTCAACTCAGTAGAACAAGATGACCGAGATACAGGAGTCGATATAAAATGCGACATCATCGTAGACTCTTTCGACCCCAATGATAAGCGCGTATCCCCCGAAGGAGTAGGAGAAGAACATGCCATTGATCCTGACACCCAACTCGAATATGTCATCCGCTTCCAAAATACAGGTAACGATACGGCTTTTCGAGTCATGATTATTGATTCCCTTTCCGAATTTCTCGAACCCACAAGCATTCAACTAGGCAATAGCTCACACGATTACACCTTCGAATTTCTCGAACCCCGTGTTATCGCTTGGTTCTTCGACCCCATTCAATTACCCGATAGCAATGTAAACGAACCCGAAAGTAATGGCTATGTAAGTTTCAAAATCAAACAAATAGAAAACAACCCAATTGGTACACGCATCGAAAATAATGCAGCCATTTACTTCGATCGTAATGAACCAGTAATTACAAACACCACCTTCGTTACCCTCCAAGAAAATTACCTCAAAGTAGGCATCGAAGAAGAAACAAAAGCCATTACCGAAAAAATAAATATAAAATATGGGCAGGTAAACCAACAAATTCAGGTCGAATTACCCAATAACGACTACCAAGTTCACCTATTCAATACACTAGGGCAAGTGGTTCAAAAAGCAAGCTCCAACAATCAGCCACTTGTCCACTTCTCACTAGAAGGGTTACCCGCTGCTACCTATTTTATACAGGTCATCAACCAAGATGGAAAAACGATTCATGGAGAGAAAATTCTAAAAGGACAATAAGCATTCACCCAGTCACCCAATCACCAATTACACTGGACGTGCCTAAATTGAGGGATTGGGTGACTGAGGGACTGCGTTTTATTTTTTTATCTCCCAACAACTCAATTCCTCATTTTCTGGGCGTGCCCTTTCACAGATATTAGGGAATTGTGGGCTTGATATTAAACATGTGTAACGCTAACACAATCCCGCAAGCCCACAATCACCCAATCCCTGTTCCAGGTCGGGCTATCCGTTTGTAGTTGTCTCATAGCTGCTAGTTCCGCATAGTCCT
>JAHDHP010000247.1:0-1385 GCA_020631245.1 Bacteroidota bacterium
ATCTCTTTTACTACACTTATTAATACTCGATTAGGTAGCCTTTTTAACTGTTTGCCTACTTGAGGCATAAATTCAATTTGATAGGGCATCTTAGTTTTCTAAATCTTCTTTCGTCAATCTTCCTTCTTCTATCATTTCCTTAATAAACTCTTCGAAAGGGATAGACTTATCTCCTTGAGACTTCACTTTATCATATTCAATAATATCTTGTAATAAATCAGTCAATTCATCTACATTATTAAAATTAAATGTATCAATGTCTATTGTAAACTGAATTTTACTCCCTTGTTTTTTATTGACTGTAATTCCATTCATATAAAATAATAATTTTGTTAAGTACAAAATAAACTAATTCCCACAAAAAAACAATTACTCCCCCATCATCAAAACCACTTGTGCCTTGCCTCTTGCCTCCACAACCGTCTCCACTCCCTGATTAGTCAAAAGAATTTGTTGCGGATATAAATCGACCAATTCACCAATAAAAGTAGCATAATCACCTAGTGGTAAATGGCGCATAACCGCATTTGCCTCTTGCTTTACATCACCCAATTGTTCGGTCAAATCAAAACGCATCAACTCATCTATTTTGCGGATAAAAGCACGATGTGCCAACCAATCAGCCGTTTTGAGGAGGACATTCTTACTCTCTAAATCAAAGTCCAGGTTTTCCATATACAGCATCTGCGATTGTGGATCATAGGTCGGACGACCTCGCAAAAAGACCCTTCCATTAATATTTCCTTTGAGATAAATACTAGCGACCAACTCATTCCCACTCGGATAGATTTCGACATGTTGTACTTTTACACTCTTTTTTCCTTTCTTGTAGTTATAGGATTGTCCCACCAATTGTTGCTTGGCAAGCACATTAATGTCATCATAACTCATGCCTGCACTCAGGTAAATCGAAAAGGCATCGTCGAGATTATTGACTTGACTAATACGCGGCAGTGGAGCCTTGACACTCGGACTGGCAGGGCGGTCTCCAATGATGGTTTCCGACACCATTTTCACCCCAACTGCTACCTGAAAGACATTGTTAACTGCTCGCATGGGCGTCATCATCACTTCCAATGGTTTGAGGCGCAACCACACAGGAGCAGGGTTTTGGGTGACCAGATAAGGCTCTTGAATCTCTGCCCAACTCTTATCCAGTATCTCCTTAAAATCGGCTTGCTCACTAATCATCTGATCTATTTGAGGCATCACGTCTGGTAGCATTCGATTGAGAGCAGCATCGGCTATGCGCGTTACTTTGAGTGAGGTTCCCAACAATCTAATCGAAGGTTCTTCTACCCACTCATAATTGAGCAATTCGGTTTGTGTTTGTAATTCCCAATTACTCGTCAAACCAATTTTAGTGCGTACATTCACCCAAAGTG
>JAHDHP010000247.1:1485-7057 GCA_020631245.1 Bacteroidota bacterium
GAAGGGGGTTTTTGTGGATTGCATAGGTGGCTATTTGTAATAGAGAACGGCATAAAGTTTATAAAAGTACAAGATAAAAAACATTCTTTCCATCATTTATAAAAAATATTAACTTTGTACAAATACAATCCCATGAAGAAAAAATTCAATACTACTGGCATTTGCTACCCTGAGCAACATTATATGATGGATGTCACTCTAAAGTTGATAGCTACTGTACATATGATAGAAGATGGCGATTATTTTGTAATTAATCGCCCACGTCAGTATGGAAAGACGACGATGTTGTATTTATTGGAACAATCATATAATCGACAAGCGGGTTATATCGCTATTCGTATGAGTTTTCAAGGTATTGATGAATCGGCACACCATTCTACTGATGCGTTTGCAGAAATAGTTATCCAAGAACTCCAAGAGTATTTTGAATATAATCTACCTGATTTAGATGTATCGTTTGTAGAAAAAGAAGTGGTAGGGATGAAGCGATTATCGAAATTTATTACAAAACTTGTCAATACAACTAATAAAAAGTTAATTCTACTAATAGATGAAGTAGATGCCAGTAGTCAATTTGATGCATTCTTGAATTTTTTGGCAATGTTACGTACTAAGTATTTGGCACGTTTCTCCCCTCAACATGCAACCTTTCAAAGTGTCATTTTAGCAGGTGTACATGATATAAAAACATTAAAATATAAAATTCGAAATGAACAAGAACGAGAATTTAACAGCCCGTGGAATATTGCTGCTGATTACAAAGTAAACATGTCTTTTAGTGCATTGGAAATTGTTCCTATGCTTCAAGATTATAGCCAATCAGAAGAAGTAAAAGTAGATGTTTATAAGTTCGCCAAACAACTATTCTATTATACAAGTGGATATCCCTTTTTAGTAAGTAAGTTGTGTAAAATCATTGCTGAAGATATACTACCAAATAAAAAGAAGCGAAAAAAGAAATGGGAAATGGATGATTTGGAACAAGCTGTTCAAATGATATTAAAGTACCCAAACCCTAACTTTGATAGTTTAATTAAAAAACTAGAAAATGATTCTGAATTATATGATTTAACCTACCGAGTCATTATAGAAGGGGAAAGAGTTATTAATAATCCTGATGTTCCTATCATTAATTTGGGACAATTATATGGTATTTTTAAATCTAATGGACATCTAAAAATCCACAATCGCATTTATGAACAACGCATTTATAATTATATGACAATTAAGACGATTGTTGAAATGCCTGAGATAAAAAATTATAGCTACCACTTCCTCCTAGAAAACAATGCACTTGATATGCCTGCTGTGTTACTCAAATTTCAGCAGTTCATGAAAGAACAACACAGTCATCGTACCATTGACTTTTTAGAAGAACAAGGTCGTCTTATCTTCTTAGCATTTCTTGCACCTATCCTAAATGGCCAGGGTTATACTTTCAAAGAAGTACAAACATCTTTAGAAAAAAGGTTAGATGTCGTGATTACCTATTTTCAACACCGTTATATAATCGAATTAAAACGCTGGTATGGAGAAAAAGCTCATCAAAAAGGATTGGATCAATTAGCCGATTATTTGGATATTCATGGAGTAAATGCAGGATTTTTGGTCATTTTTGATGGACGTAAAGAGAAAGGTTGGCGAGAAGAAAAAATAATCCACCAAGAAAAAGAGATTTTTGCAGTGTGGGTATAATTGCTTTACTACTCTTCCTCCTCATCACTCACCAAAGAAGCACTTACCCAACCCTCCAATTTCAAAAATAAAGTAGCTCGTTCTTTATCAAACTTAAAATCCACTAACTCCGTTTTTTCAACAGAACCACCAATATATAAATCATCCCCCAACTCCTGATACGACAACCAATCATTGATATAATTCTCCAAGCGAATAAGTTTTGCTGTCAATGGAAAGCGGAGACTGCGTTGAATAATTCGCCCAATCGTATTAGGCAATAACCAAGAAGTAAACTTCAACACCTTATCCTCACTATCCACTTCAAAACGCACTTGATCCAAGTAAAAAAGCTTTTTGTCCGCATCATATTTCGGACGTCCATACACATAAGCCTTTCCACTTGCCGCACCACTCACCCAGACCTTAGCCCCCACCTCTCCTTTCTTATAAAAAATCGTTAAATCTTCTATTGTTATTTTATATCGTTTACCTCCTATCTCATAGGTATTTCCCACCACTTGTTCCCTTATCAAGCGACCAATCACTTCATATGTTACTGTAACAGGAATCTGCAAAACACTTGCTTCTTCTTGTAGGGCAGTAATTGTAGCAGGTGGAAGTGGAATAAGCTCTTTACGGGCAGGCATTTCGCCAATCTGTATTCCTAGACCAGCATTCAACTGACTTAATAAACGTAATGCTCCCTCTTCCACTCGAAAACTACTAATGCGTAATTGTTCTGTTTGAATATTCATCCAAATACGTGGAGCATCGTGGAGCAAATTCGGTTTTTGAATGGTTTCCCAAGCAATGGCAAATTCATCTTGTAGATGCATTTCGGAAAGTAAATACTTATCTAACTTGGGAAGTAATTGGGGTAAGAGAAATAAAATAGTGCGTTCTTTCAACCAACTCATATCCAAAGAGAGTCCTAGCACTTTAAGTCGTAGGTTTTTACCCCACTCATAACTAATAATCTTGGGTTCAGATACAAATTGCCAATCTTCTGTAAGACTCAATTGCGTTTTGGTAAGCATGGTAATATCGCCTGTTGTCTCAATAGTTTGCTCTTGGCGAAGAAGACTAGTTATAGGAGTAAAACTAGCCAAAATACGTATCTGTAATGGCACTGTCGCATAAATACCTCCACTCCGTCCACGAAGTTCTATTCGCCCTTGCTTTATCACCTGTACCTTATAGTTCACTTGTATCAACATCAACATCTCACGGGGAACGGGCAAAAACTCATCATCATCAAATAGCACTTTGCCATCTGGCAGGTCCAGATTCAAACGCTCCTCTAAGTCCGTGATGGGAATTTCAAAGGGAAGAAATATAGTGGAAATTGGCTGCTTCATTTACAATCACAAAAGTAAGAATAGAAATGTGGAAAACACATAAATAATTCATGAAAAAAATCTGACTCCTGAAACCTGTCTCCTGACTCCTTCTACCAACTAAAAAGCCAAATAAAAATCCTTAGTCAACTCTTTATACGCTACTGTATAAGGATGTTTGCGCCCATCACCAATATACAGTTCTTGCATATAAAAAGGCTGTGCCCCATAACTCAAACTCATCAAAACTCTTTTAGGTGGTTTATTAGGGCTTCCCTTTACTAAGGTACATTTCTGGCAATGCAAGTTAAAATCTTGCTTGGCCATTTGCAAGAAAGAGTCCATAGAATCAACAGGTAAAATAACAGAAAAAACACCTGTGGGTAATAGCAATTGTGCAACTCCTTTCAACAATTCCTCATAAGACAAACTATCTGTATGTCGCGCTTGATTTCGATTAAAAAGGAGTGATTTAAAAGACTTCTGAAAATAAGGAGGGTTACTAATAATATGATCGTAGACAGGTTTAGAAAAGCGTTTTTGATAGTCCTGTAAAGAGGTAGCATAGACTTGAATTCGCTTTTCCCACGGCGACCGACGCACATTGTCAAGAGCCTGTTCATAAGCATCCTTATCTATTTCAATGGCATCAATACTAGTTTTGTTATTTCGCTGTGCACACATCAAAGCAATCAAGCCCGTACCTGTTCCAATATCTAATACTTTCTGTGCACCTCCAATACCTGCCCAAGCTCCAAGCAATACCCCATCAGTACCGACTTTCATCGCGCAGCGATCTTGTTGTATAGTAAATTGTTTGAATCGAAACATAGTAACATTTGAACAATTCGCTCATTCATTCGCTCGTACAGACAAGGCATGCCTTGTCTCTAACCACTCCTTAAAATAACCCAGGAATATTAAAACCAGGAGGCAACATCTCCTCCTTACATTTATGCATTACCTCAGCAGACTTTGCATCTGCCATATCCAAAGCCCTAGTAATCGCAGCCGCTACCAAATCCTCCAATTGTTCCACATCATCTTTATCAACAATATCTGGAGAAATAGTAATATTTTTGAATCGCTTGCTGGCAGTTAGCGTCACTGTCACAGCTCCACCACTAGCATTACCAACCACATCAATATTATCAAGTTGTTTTTTAGCATCCTCCATTTTTGATTGCGCCCCTTGCAATTGCTGCATCATCTTAAACATGTCCATAATGATCTTTTTATTTTAACATTTCTAGTAAAACTCCTAATATTTCATCCACACTTTGGATATACAATTCTCGAGCTTCAATATAAACAGTTTTATCAATTAACTTTAAAAACTTCCAATTACTACCAGTAGTAATAACCCCATAAATAACTGGTCTTTTTCGCCCATTTTTCTCATTAAACAATTGGGCAGCTATCATCTCAGCAATACACTGTCCAATTCCACTATTAATGTTATCATTTTTAGCCTCAACTAAAGTAATAACAGGAGCAGTTAATAATAGCTGATTTTTATTTAACGAAATAATAAAATCACATCTACCATTTAGGCCTCTTTCTGCATCTACTGTAAAATCAATCCCAGAAAAAAGACTAATCTGATTTGGCTTAATCCGCTTTATTTCTGACAATATAGGAGCAACTATAAATTCAGAACGTGCCTTTTCTGTACTTATAGCAAGTGCTAAAGGAATATTTTCTTTTAAAATAACCTGTAATAATTCACTAGGACTTACTTTACTTACTTCATATCCAAAAACAGTTCCTTCAACAATTTCGATCTTAATATCAAATGTTTCTTTAATTGTTTTCAGCGTAAATTTATTGTAAGCCATAACAAACAATGTTTATTTTATCATACTAAAATCAAGCCTCCTGCCGCAAACTCGCCAATTTATTAGCCACCTCATCAATTACAAATTGTAGATCCTCCTCCTTCTCCGCAAAGTTAACCTCATCCACATTCACTACCAACAAATTTCCCGCTTTATAATTATCAATCCAACCCTCATAATAATTATTCAAACGCGTCAAATACTCTATACGAATACCCTCTTCATAAGCCCGTCCCCGCTTTTTAATCTGATTCACCAAAGTAGGAATAGACGCCTTCAAATAAATCAACAAATCAGGTGCCCGATAAAGCGCATTAATCGTTTTAAATAAGTTGATATAATTCTGAAAATCACGCTCCGACATCAAACTCATTTCATACAAGTTTGGTGCAAAAATATGTGCATCCTCATAAATCGTTCGATCCTGAATCACTGTATGATCCCCCTCCTGAATCTGCTTAATTTGCCCAAAACGACTATTCAAAAAATAAACTTGTAAATTAAACGACCAACGAGGCATATTCTCATAAAAGTCCTGTAAATACGGATTATCATCCACATCTTCATACAAAACAGTCCAATCAAAATGGCTACCCAGTTTTTCTGCCAAAGTAGTTTTACCAGCACCAATATTACCAGCTATAGCAACATGTTTCAAAGAAGTAATCTTTATCACAAAAAAGAATTAAAATGGTTTTATAATCACATAAAAAACAGGTC
>JAHDHP010000248.1:0-1267 GCA_020631245.1 Bacteroidota bacterium
TCATCCATTTCAAAGGCAGCCGAAATGGTTTCTAATAAAACGGTTGCTTTGATAGTACCTTGTGGGATACCTAATTTGTCTTGTGCATATACGAAAACATCGTTCCAAAGTCGAGCTTCTAAATGACTTTCTATTTTAGGTAAGTAGAAATACGGTCCTGATCCTTTTTCGATGAGTTTTTTTGCATTGTGAAAAAAGAACAAACCAAAATCAAATAAAGAACCTGAAAAGACTTGTCCATCTACCAATAAAGACTTTTCATCCAAGTGCCAGCCTCTAGGGCGAACCATAAGGGTAGCTATCTTTTCATTGAGGCGATAGGTTTTATCTTTGGTAGGATGCACATATTCAATGCTTCCATTAATGGCATCGCGAAGGTTAATTTGCCCTTCGATATTATTGACCCAACTTGGCGAATTTGAATCTTCAAAATCTGCCATAAATACATTCGCTCCTGAATTCAATGCATTGATAATCATTTTGCGATCTACGGGACCTGTTATTTCTACACGACGATCTTGTAAGTCGGCAGGAATAGGGGCCACTTTCCAATCACCAGCTCGGATATCTGCTGTTTCAGGTAAAAAGTCGAGCATCGCTCCATTGTCTATTGCTGTCTGTCTTTCTTGACGTTTTTGCAATAATTCTAGACGACGCGGGTTAAATTTTTGCTGTAAATCAATAATAAATTGAAGGGCTTCTTCGGTGAGAATCGTAGCATATCGAGGGGTGAAATGCCCCCTGATTTCGTAATTTTCTATAGTGGTGGCCATGTATTTAGTATTTCTGGATAGTTGTTTGTTAACTTATTATAGTCATTACTACAAAACAGCTTGTTGTCCAATAGTCATGATGGTAATAGTTAGTGAAATGGGATTAAAGTGCTTAAAACCAATCAGATAGCAGGTCTTGCATAGCAAAATATGGGTAGGCGTTATCGTAATTTATTTAAATAATTAGTTTGGATTAGTCGAATAGCGTAACGCAAATATAGAAGGAAATTCGACAATCTAAAAGAAATTAGCGAATTTTCGCTAATTATGTGATATTTGCTGTTAAGATAGACTATGCTACTGGAGAAAGTTTATTTTTTCCTGTATCTTAGTACCAAAAACAGGCCAATTTTTTAATGAATAGTCCTATATTCACCTTTCTATACAAATGAAAGCTAAGAATTTATGATCCCCGCAGAAAATATAAAATGGATACTTGCCCTCAAACTTCGACAGCTTCGAGCTGCTAAGGGTTATTCGGCTACTAAACTAGC
>JAHDHP010000248.1:1367-7050 GCA_020631245.1 Bacteroidota bacterium
TTGCGTTCCTACCAAGAAATGTATAATAATTTCTTTGAAGACATTGAGCAAGATACAGCCGAATTTAAAGGAGAAAATCAATCTTTGGGGAAAGGGAAAATAACAGAAAAAAAACTGACCCAGATTCTTGAAAACCAATATCAATATTACGTTGACACCAATAGGCTAGGAGAGGAAACGCTATTGAAAGGTATTCGTTCTTTGTATAAAAATGAAGAAGGACAAGCTATATTAATGCTTAATGATAACCTCAATACGAGTCAAAAAAACTTTCAACTAGCAAAAGAAATAGGATACAATCATTTAGGGTTAAAACGAGAAGGAGGCTTACCTCCTTCTATCAAAATTACCTCTTTTGAACAACTCCTTCACAATGCTAAAGCGTCCTATTTTGCAGGAGCTTTATTAGTAGACCGCGCCAAAGTATTGGACGATATAGATACTGTTTTTTCGAAAGACACGTGGGACGGTGATTTATTTTTAAAAGTCATGAATCGGTATAATGTTTCACCAGAAACCTTCCTGCACCGTCTCACCAATCTTCTCCCTCATTATTTTGGACTAAATCACCTCTTTTTTCTTCGTTTTTCTAACACTCGAAAAAGTCCTCAATATCACATTACTAAGGAGTTACATTTAGCTGATCTACATAATCCACATGGTAATGAAATCAATGAACATTATTGTCGCCGTTGGATAACCATTAATATTCTGAGAGAACTCGAACAACTCCAAGATCAACAAGAAGAACAAGGTCCTATTGTGCGCGTACAACGCTCTCGTTATTGGAATTCTAAACGCGAATATTTCTGCATTACCCTCGCTAGAGCTATGCATCCTACACCACAAACAAATAGTAGTGTAACGATTGGTTTTTTGGTCAATCGCAATTTTAAAGAAAAAGTCAATTTCTGGGATGATCCAGCAGTGCCTGTAAGGTGGGTCAATGAAACTTGTGAGCGTTGTGCTATCCAAGATTGTCAGGAAAGAGTAGCAGCACCAACAGTTTTAGAGAAGCTAGAAAAGGTAAGCCAATTTGAGAAGTCGGTAAAAAAGATATTGGAGGAGCCTTCACAAATAGTAGAAACGGATTAGAAACAAAGTGCGAAGTAATAAGTGCGAGGTGCGAAGATTTTTTCGCACCTCACCCCTCTTTTACTTGATCTTCGATTTAAACTGTTTATCGAATACTTGCCAATTGACTCCCTTCTCACTATGCCCATCACCAAAATAGCGTAAAATCTTATCCATTTTAGGAGCATCCAAATAACCAGGGATAATGGTCAGTTTTGACATATCATTATCCAAAATAACAGTAGAAGGATAAGACATACGTCCTTCGAGTAGGGTAATAGCTAATTCATGTGCCCCACGTCTACCTCTAGGAATAAAATTGAATTCCTGTCCTGCAATTTTGATAGTAGACTTCGTTTCAGCATTAAACTTAACCGCATAATACTTCTGGTTTACATACTTCGCAATCTCCTTGTGCTTATAAGTAGTACGATCCATCTTTTTGCACCAACCACACCAGTCAGTATAAAGATCAATAATCACCATTCGCGGCTCTTCTGCCAGTCGATCCTCTAAATCGGTAATTTTTACCCATTCAATGGCTTCTTTTGCTGCTATGTCTGTTGTTTCAGACGTAACTGGTTTCAATACAAAAGAAAAAAGAGACATTCCAATCAATAGAAGTCCTATAATAAGGGAAAGTTGTTTGTTTGTCATTTCAATAATTTCAAATCTGCTAATGAATAATGCTTGCTAAGTAATTGTCATTCTTAAATCAAGAACAAACCATGTATTTAAACAAATTGATAGTCAATAAGTTAAAAGGAGGATTCATAATTATCCTTATAAGTCGCCCAAGGCGTTTCCTGATAGGCATCTTCTGCAAAATAATTTAACATAACATCTAATGATTTTGCATCTTGATAGCCTGGAATTCCTTGAATTACTTGCATCTCTTCATCTAAAAAGACGAGACTAGGTAACCGAACGTCACCATTTAGCAAAGCTACAGGTAATTCGTGATAGCCCCCAGCACCATAAGGAATAAATTTAAACGTTTGTCCATTAAAGTTTAAAGCTTCCCGTTCTTCTGAGTTCAGACTTACGGCATAGTAATGTTCATTGATATAATCAATGATCTGTGGGTGTTGCATCGTAGTTCGATCCATCAATTTACAAGGACCACACCAATCCGCAAATACTTTAATAAGTACTTTTTTGGGTTGTTCTTTTATTTTTTCAGAAAGATCGTCAATCTTTTGCCATTGAATAGTAGAGGTTTCCGCAGTTGATTGCGCTTTTTTCGAGCTACTATTACAGGCACCAATCCCTATACTCAATAGTACGGGTACTATGAGATAGAGCAAAATTTGCTTTTTCATACAGTGGGAACTTTGATTGGATGTTGGAATTGGTGCTATTCAAAGACTTTCTTTTGCCTAATATTAAAGTATTCTATCGTTTTTTATTGTAGTCAATTAGACATTCCTACTAGACTTGATGAGCTTCTACGATGAAAATGATCCTTAACCAAGACAATACAATGGTATAGGAAATAGAAAAAAATAAAAATACTTTAAAATATCTGCTGATCTACTTACCTGCTGATTAGCAATCACTTAATTTGATGAATATGCTAATCGATACATTTAAGCACATTTTACAAAATGATTTTTTTTTTGCTGCAAATTGCTTAACTTTACCGAGATTATATTTCGAAAAAAATAGATAGGTCTAACTAAGATCTTACCACCTCTCAATTTATTTACTGCGTAACAACCGTTATATAAAATGTTATTTTGACATTTATCAGATATGTGATAGAAACTAAATAAAACGGTAGCCACGTTACTAGTATAATAAATTATTACCTCACTAGGGAACAGACACAGATACAACAAGCTATCAACAGGATGTATTTATTGATAAAATACTATGCTGTTAATTAGCGCGTACTCTTTTAATACGTCTTTATTTTAAAGACGTTTTCGTGCATTCTTTATTCTTAAGACAAAACAAATGCCAAACAATGAAGGGCAGACTGTTTTAAGAACAGAAGTATTTACTCTTAATTTTGCAACCAAACTTTACAGACATGAAAGAACTGAAAAAGCTTGTCCTATTGGCAGTTTTGCTAACTGGTGCATTTACACTTAAAGCCGAATCAGCTAATACATTAAAAGTAGGAGATGTTTCTCCTGAAATTATCCTGTCGGATGCTAATCAAGTACAAACCTCTCTGTCTTCACTAAGAGGAAATGTAGTGCTTTTGCGCTTTTGGGCGTCTTGGGATCAAATATCCCGCAAAAGCAATAAAGATATGGTGTGGTTATATAATAATCACAAAAATCGCAAATACAATGGTGCTGATGGTTTACTAGTTTACAATGTCTCTCTTGATACTGATAAGGCAAAGTGGGCAAAAGCTATTCAGGAAGACCAGTTGAATGGTTTCTACAATGTAAATGATTTCGAGTCACAATACGTTACATCATATAACGTAAAAGATCTGCCTACCTCGTTTCTTTTAGATGAAAATGGTATAGTGATTGGACGTGACATGCCTGCAGCTGATATGAATAGAGTTATTGCAGGAAAATATGCTTCTGCTTACCCATTAGCTAATCGCAATCTCACTACAAAAGCGGTAGCTCAACCACTAAAAAATGTAAATGCAAAGCCATTGAAGCCAGGTGAGTCTTATCGTATTCAATTGGGTGCATACAAAAAATTTGTAAACAACAAGTTCTATAATGTAACCAAGTTTGGAGCCATTTCTAGTGAAAAAACATCAAGTGGAATGACACGTGTTTTAGTGGGGCAATATGGTTCGCTTGAATCAGCAGCATCGGCTTTACAAGGTGTCAAACAAGAAGGATATAATGATGCATTTGTAGTAATGTACAGAAATGATAAAAGAGTAAAAATTGTAAATAAGAATGAGGTTGCAGCAGCAATGAATAACCTAAATAGTTACCAAACAGTTGCTAATACCACTACTCCAACAGCTTACGAGCAACCTATGTCTTATTCCCCTCCTAGCCAACAACAAGGATTAGATTATTGGGAAGGACAAACCAAAGTAGCTGCTAAAACAACTCAAAGAACAGGAGTTGATATCGATCCTTTTGATAATTATAACAGTGGATATAATTACCAAGAACCAATAGTTACCACTACACCTGCTACGACTACACAGCCTTATGGCGTCTCTGATGGAGTAACAACAGTATATGATCCTCCACAACAAGGATCAACAACTCCTTACCAACGTTATTCAACAGAAACGTCACCTACAACGACGTATATACCTCCAGCTACGACTACCACATATGTGCCACCTACAACTACATACGTACCTCCTTCTACCACATATGTACCATCCACGACTACATACGTACCTCCATCTACTACTACGTATGTGCCACCAGCTACTACTACTACCCCTTATGTACCAGCTTCAAAAAGTCGATTTGGTTCTAGTTATTCAACAGGAGGTTCTACCTCTTCTTATATAACAAGTGGACAAACAACCACCAGTGTTCCTTATTCTGGAGGTACTTATAGAAGTAATACACGTACAGTTCAAGGATCTACTAATACACCAGTAGCAGATATTCCAATGGGAACAGTCGGACGTAATACATACAAGCCTGTATACAGATCAGGAATAAGTAATGCCACTAGAGGATCAAGTACTAATATGAGATATAATCCTGCTGCTGATGGAGGAGGAACAAGCACAACAACAGCTAATACAGCAGGCAATGTTGTTTATAATACAACACCTGTTACATCAAGCACAGGAACAGTACAAGGCTCAGGAAACTCAGTAGTATATACCGCTGGTTCGAGTGTGCCTATGGCAAATAAAACGACAACTGTAACTGCCTCTAAATCAAGAGGAGGTAATAATAATGCAGTAACAACTACAACTATTCCTACTACTATAGCAAGTTCTACTCCTACTACAGTTGGTAATTATACTTATACCAATAGTTCAGGACGTACCATCAGTGTATCTAAAAGCCAATTAGGACTTTCTAATAGAACCTACAAAAAAGAAGAGTTACCTAGAAATATCCTACCTTATGATCCAAATAGAAGCTACTTGGATGGTAGATTAATTAATACTAGTAACCCACAATATAGCACTACGCCAAGTCCTGTATTTTCTAATCCAAGTACAAATACTGGAAGCTATTATAGTCCTTATATACCTCCTGCTACAACAAGAAGACCTGCACAAACTCGTCCTGCACCAGCTCGTCCCGCACCAAATAATCGAAAATCATCATCAGTGACTTCTGAAGATGGTGGAAGACGAAATGTGGTTGCGCCTCCAGCTCCAGGTAAAACAAAAGTAACAGAAATTGGACAAGGTAATTTGGATGATGCCTTAGATGCATACCTCAATTCTTATGAAACGACTTCTACTACCGTAAATACAGATTCTTCGTCGCCTTCTCGTACAGAATTAACAAAGCGTCAGAAGAAACGTCTTATCAAGAAACTAAAACGTGATCGTAATAAGTAAGATAATTTATTGGTCTGAATCATAACGATCCAAAACAAACAAAGGGGTAGTTCTACAAAAATAGTAGAGCTATCCCTTTTTTAGTAATACTTGAACGGTATGAATTTTGTACTAAAAACTTGACTAGGAATC
>JAHDHP010000249.1:0-3277 GCA_020631245.1 Bacteroidota bacterium
GTAGCACGCTACGTCTTTACTGTGAAGTGCTTGGTGCGCCAGAATTGATCATCATATCGGCGAGGGAAGGGAATGATATGGCGTTTGTGGGCGAAAGCTTGAGTTTGGTGAATGCTGTTGAAACCGCCTGCGATGAAGATTTGAGCGGACTTTTTGAAGAGGGGATAAGTGGGGTAAATATGGGCTGTTTTAATAGAGCTAGGGAGTGCTGGTAAGGGGGTATTGCAAATGACAAGAATGTCAGGAGATTGTTGTTGTCGTTTTGCTTTTTGTTGGGCGTATTGGAGTAATGCGAGGATTTCTTCTTGGGGTTGTGAATGGACTATGAGCCAGGTGTTTTGCCAGTTGATAGAAAAGGGGAGTGTGGGTGTTGGAATGGGAGGGTATTGGAGGTGGAGGGCTTGAATGGATTGGCTGTTTTGATTAATCCATTGTTGGTGGGAGGGGGTGAGAGGTTCGGTGAGGAGGGTGCGGATTGAGGGATTGAAGGACTGAGGGAATGAGGGCTTGAAGGATAGTGGGGTGGACAGGAGACAAGGCATGCCTTGTCTGTACTTATTGAATTGGAGGTGGCGGGCGATGTAGTGAAATTGTAGATCGGGATTGGATAGAAAGGGGAGCCATTCTCCGAGGATGCCGAAAGGGAAGGTGTCGAGGTATATTTGTTGGATATTATGTGTCGTAATCAGGTTTTGTAGCCATTGCTGGTATTTTTTTGGTTGTTGGGCGAGTGTTGAGGGTACTTGAATGATGGAGTGATTGGGACATAGTTGTTGGGCATTGGGTAGGGCGGTGAGGATGTGAATGTTTTTAGGGTTGATGTTTAGTGTGTGGATGACGGCTTGGGCGCGGGTGAGGTGTCCTAGTCCGCCGCCGATGGCGTAATAGATCATGATTGGATGACTGATTGACTGGATGATTGGATTGAATTTTTATCTAGAAAGTAATTCGGTGATGATGACGAGTTGGTGAATGGGTTGTATGTCTTGGATAGCAAGGACAGCCCAAGTGAGGTTGGGGTGTGTGTTAGGACTAATTTTGAGTACTTGCCCATCCATTAATTGTAGATTTCCATCATTGGGATCAAAGGGAATCCGAGCGAGTTCGTATTGATCCCGTTTTAGTTTGAGATCACCCGAACCAGTTAGACTCAATTTAAAAGCGTTTAAGCCTTCCTCATTATCGCTGATTTTAAGGCGTCCATCTTCCATGATTTTGACTTTCCAAAGTAGATCTCCATTGGGTTTGCGAACTTTAAATCCATAGTCTTTCATCTTGACTTCTGCATAGGTACCACTTCCAGAACGATATTTCTTTTTATCGGCTTTGGTGTAAGATCCCTTGAGAGATAAGGAGGTGGTTTGTATGGTGGAATTACGACCAGGTTGAATGCTGCCAAATAGCGCGCCTGATGGATCGAGTATTTCGACGATATTATTGTTTACATTTGTTTGATTGGCTGCTTGGGGAGCTGGAGTTTCTGAAGTACTAGGAGAGCTGCCTTGTTGCCAATCATCATTGGAATTGGTGGTACCTGTGTTGTTACAGGCAATGGTTGTGATGAGTAGGAGTAAGATGGTAATTTGTTTCATGATGTTAATTTTAAAGGGGTCAGGTTTCAGGGGTCAGGAGTCAGAATTTGTAAGTAGTTTTTAGTTTCTTTTTGGCTGTTAAAGTTTTGTTGAATGTGTTTTTGTAGGTTTTTACCCATTTCTAGAAGTTGTTTGGGTGGTGTTTTGATAAACTGATGCAGTGCTTCTAGACAGGCATCTTGATGGTTGGGAGGAAATAGGAAACCATAGTTGCCTGTTGAAAGTACATCTTTCATGCCATCGATACGACTAGCTATGATAGGGATTCCAATTGAACCTGCTTCGAGTAATACATTGGGCATTCCGTCATAGAAAGAAGGGATGGCAATGAGGTCGCAGATGGGGTAATATTTTAGGAGTTCGTAACGATCTTGAAAGGGGAGTTTGTGGTATTTGATAGTACTTTCTTCGATAAGTTGTTGGGTATTAGCTGTAATTGCACCTATGAGTAAGAGGTGAATATTGTTGATTAGGGTTTGACTTTGAAGGATGGTGTTGATAAAGAAATCAATTCCTTTTTTAGCTTTGATATGCCCAAAAATACCGATTACTTTTCGTGTATCTTGTCTATTTTTTTTCTTCCAGTTTTGGGCAAATTGGAGATGTGATTGAAGGGGGTGCCAGGTATTTTCAATGCCATTGGGAGTGTAGACGGCTTTTTTGTTTTGTAGCCATTGATTGATTTGTTGTACTTTATCTTTGCTGACTGCAAGTATTTTTGTGGATGCTTCAAAGGCTTCTCGAAGCATGGGGCGTTTGCGAGGTGAAAAGATGGCTTGGTCGAAATCATTGCCTCGGATACAAGTATAAAGCGGAATGGACAACCACTTTTGAAAAATGGGAGCGGCTAAAATGGGTAAAAAACCTCCGAAAGCAACGAGTTGTGTATTGGCTTGTTGCTGCCAGTTTTGTTGTTGTAAAAATTGCCAGCATAGTTGAAGGATATGAGCGGGGTCTTCTACTAAGGGAATGGCGGTATAGGTTCCGTTTTCTTGTGTTTCAGTTTGAAAGGAAGGGCGACGATTGGTGAAATGAATAAGATGAATTGAAATGCCTGCTTGACGTAGGTGAGTGGTGATGCGGTCACATGATTGCGCCATGCCGCCTCTATTGGGGTAGTAGTTTTCGGTAAGCCAGATGAGGGTGGACATGATGACTGGATGACAGGATGATTGGATGACAGGATAAGAGGGGGATTAGCTATCGAAGAAGTTATCGGATAGTTGATCGTCCATGTCCATATAAATAAACCGATTGTTGAAGGCTTCGTAATCTTCGGGGATGAAAGGCTCGTGTTCGACTTTTATCCACACATTTCGTCGAAGTGTTTCATACCATTTATCGGTTAGTTTTTGATCTGCATTAGGAGAGTAGTTATATGTTTGAGGTGTTTTTTCCATGAAGCAAGCTCCACACATAATCACCTCCCCTCCAATATCATGTCTTCCACAAACCCAAGTATTACATTCACTGCATTTTCCAATTGCTTTTTCGCTACAATCTTGTAAAACAAAAAAGCCCTTTTTAATAGCACATAGATTACCTAATTCGTAATCCTTTACCATATTATCTTGTCCATAACAATCTACACAAAGGATATTGTTGGGGTCATGTGTAGCATTATGTGTATCACACAACCATTTTTGGCATTGTTTACATTGTCCAGTAGCCTCTGTTTGGCAGTC
>JAHDHP010000249.1:3377-7037 GCA_020631245.1 Bacteroidota bacterium
TTTATCAAAAGCAACCTTTATTTTAGCACGGTGATATACTTTGTGCTTCGTTTTTGTTTTGATTTTACCACTTGTTCGTTTTTTGGTGGTTGTGATTTCATTGATCTCATCTTGTGCTTCCCAATCAATGATCGTATTATCTCGCAAACGAATTTTACCATCTCCCCAATGATGTTCATAAGTGAGCAGTTTTACTATATTAGGAGAAAACCAAGTCCCTCCAATATTGGTTTCGCTTCGATTGATTAAATTACTATCCTTTTTCATGTCGGTAAAATCGAGGTGCAAACGCATTTTACTCGCAGGATGCATATCTTCGTGTAGTGCGTATAACACTGGGTATGCGAACTTGCGGAGGTGGTTAATAATGTTTTTAGTTTTGAATCGGTGATAAGAGATAATCCCTACAATAAGTGCGAGAATAACGGCAGGAAAGATAAATAGAGGGAGGACGACATTTAGTTGTAGGACATAACAGATAATGGCAATAATAGCGACCAAAATAGCAGCCATTCCTGCCCATTGGAAGCTAGATCGAGTACGGTTATCATCATTAATTTCATCGTAGCGAGCAATTCCTTTGAATAGCTTGAGCCATTTTCTTAGGCGTAAATGACCTGTATATTCTTTCGCTTTAATAAATTCGCGTTGATCTAGATCAAGCTCTTTCCAAGCATGTCTGATTTTAGAGCCAAGCATTATTTTATGGATTGGTGAGTGATTGATAAGTAAAAGATAAGTCTTTTTGCTTATGTTTCCAAAGGTGTTGTATAGAAATTAGTGTTAATGCATTCTTTTCTATTTCCTTTCGATACGCTGTTTCTTCTAACAGGTAACGAATCGCTACTGATAGTTCGGCAGGGCGTTCGGGTCGAACCAAATAACCTGTTTCTCTATCCGTAATGATTTCTCTTGTTACTGCCAAATTAGAAGCTACAACAGCTGTGCCACAAGCCATTGATTCAAAGATTTTTAGAGGGGAACAGCCTTGTTCGATATTGCGATTGGTAGCTTTGAGAGGGGCGACTGAAAGGAGGGCGTGATGCACCCAATTATGAAGAGTATGTTTTGAGAGTTGGTACTGCCAGATAATACGGTCAGCAATACCTAGTTTTTCGGCTAATTTTTGAAAGGGTTTTGTATAACGTTTCTTATTGGAACAACAAATAACCAATTTCAAATCCTCCCAATCTTGCAAACCTGCAAAGGCTTTGAGTAGGTCATCTACTCCCTGCCAAGTTTGTACTGCTCCGAAGTAGATAATATAATTTTCGGGTGCTTCTGATGGTTTGGGTAAGGGAGTAGGAAGTGTTGTCCCATTACTAATCACTTTTATTTTGTTTTCCCCAATCTGTCGTTTTTCGATTAGATATTTTTGAATAACTTTTGAGGGAACAACAATTTGATCTACTTCTTGCAGACAGAAATTTTCGAGGTGTACGATTTTATTGATTACTTTTTGAGGGAGTTGGTAATGGTAAGGAAGCTCAATGGATGTAAGTGCATTCACCTCAAAAACTACTGGATAGCTTCTATTGGTTTGCAAAACAGCCAATGCACTCCAAATATCTCGAATATGGGCAATTTGAAGGTTTTCTTGTTGTTGAACAATATGTTGTAAACTGGCTCCATATTGGTTGGCGCGTTCGAGGTAATTGGGAATAGAGGCAGTAAATCGGCGAATGGTGATATTGCCTTCTTGTTGCCATTTGGGAAGTAAGCCATTACCTAATACATACAACAATCCACCATCATAGGTATGAAAGAGGGTTTGTGAAAAATGATAAATATGAGTAGCTGCTCCTTTGGAAGAAGGGTAGAGATCAAAGGCAGCATAAAGACTTGGATATTGTTGGATCATGTGTTTTGTTTTCGAATCACAAAATACACATATCCTTTTTGATCTGTAATAGCTTGTGGATCTACTACAAATTCTTTTTGTAATTGCTTGGCTCCAACCACTTTCCATTCGGTCAATTGTTGCAGCCAATTTTTATCTGCTACCTTCACTTTATTTAATTGCACTCCTGATAAATTGGCTCCAATCATTTTTGCCTTATACAAATTAGCTCCTTCTAAATTAACATTTGTTAAGTTGGCTCCTTGCAAATTAGCATTCATTAACTCTGTTTTTTGCAAATTACTTCCCTCTAAGCGGGCATTTTGAAGGTTAGCTTTTGCCATTTTAGCTTCGTGTAAATCACAGCCCTCCATAAAAGCATCTTGGAAAGTGGTACGGCGCAGATTCGTATGATCGAGTTGGGCTTTACGTAGAATAGCCCGCTTAAATTGACAAAGCGGTAATTGTGCAAAACTCATCCGTGCTTGAAGCATTTGCGCTCCTGAAAAGTTAGCTTCTGAAGCATGGATATCTTGTAAATTTGCTTCTACCAAATTGGCATTATTTAGTTGTGCAAAATCCAGTTTGGCACCTGCTAGTTGTGCTGCATGTAGCTTCGCTCGATGTAATTTTGCTCCTTCTAAATTGGCTTGTCGTAGATTGGCTTGTCGTAGATTGGCTTCGTTGAGAAAGGCATTTTGCAAATCAATTATATGGATTCCGCGATCATTCAAACGGCGAATTAAACCACTAAGTCGGAAGGTAACTTCTTTACTTTCTAAGCCTCTAAAATCGGCAATCTCTTCGGTATATCGTCGTATTTCATCACGCTTGGTTTTGAGGCGGTCATAGGTAGAAAGGATAATGCCAAATAGGATAATATCAAACAACATCCCATACATTTCGGCGGCAACATTTTGGGCAAAACTGTCAGGAAAAAATTGAGTGGTGAGACAAGTGGCAATCACTACGATTACTAGCCATATGGAAAAGGCCACCAGAAATAGTTGGGTGGGGGATTCTAAAGCCCAGTTTTTGAAGCGGTGCCAGCGGGACATTATTGTTAGGATTCAGGTTTTAGGGGTCAGGAGTCAGGTGGTATAGTGTACATGAAAGTATTGGATTTCATTGATCCAAGTTCGTAGATAAAAACTATACTTCCAAATAGATTGTATAATTTCCTTTTGACCAAGGAGAAATGATATTGTTTGATCAAAAAAGATGGTGGTTGATTTAGAAAGACATTGCACGCAACGTCTCTACGGAGTATCTTTCCCCTTCCCCAACACCAACAAAGCAATCTCTGGTAAAATACCAATCCGTCCTGGGTAACCCAATACCCCAAAACCTCGATTCACATACAAAAACTGTTTTCCTTTTTGGTATAAACCCGCCCATTGCGGATAAGGATATTGAGCAGGACTCCATTTGAAAAAGCGCGTTTCAATACCGAATTGTCCGCCATGTGTATGTCCTGATAAGGTGAGGTCAATATCTTGAAAGTTGGTATTTACTTGATCATCCCAATGAGAAGGGTCGTGTGAGAGAAGAATTTTCATTGGTATATCCTGTGTTCCCTGATAGGCAATATCGAGTCGTCCATACTTGTGGAAGCGTGCATTTGCCGAATAATTTTCTACTCCAATAATGGCCAAAGGAGTATCATTGATATGGACGATTTCACTTTCGTTACGCAGCAATTTCCAGCCTAGTAAACGGTGTATATCCAATAGTTTATTAAAACTTTTGATTTTTGTTTCTCGTCGCTCCTCCTCACTAAAAGTACGGATATAATCGCCATAATCATGGTTGCCCAAAAT
>JAHDHP010000250.1 GCA_020631245.1 Bacteroidota bacterium
GATTCCTCGCACGTCGCACATCCCACATCGCACGATTCCTCGCACGTCGCACATCCCACATCGCACGATTCCTCGCATGTCGCACATCGCACATCACACGATTCCTCGCACGTCGCACATAGCGCGTCACACAAAAAAAACCTACTCCCCATCATCGACGAAGAACGAGAAGAAGAGGATTTTGGACTACCTATTATAGATGAGGAACGGACAGAAGAAACACATAACGATGACCATAATCACGACCATGACCATGCAACAGATGACTCATCACATAATCATGGACATGAGGGACACCACCATGAAGAAAAATTTGAGGATTTAGATGAAGATTTACGCCCCGCATCTAGCTCCATAGAAGATTACTCGCATATACATGATAATGCGGAAGAAGCCCATTTTTTTGATCGTACTGTCACCGCGCAATTACGGGCAGCACTCGCACAAATGTGGGATGCTGAATTGCATTTGCGAATGGGTACGCCTGAAAAGGCATTGCCTTATGAACATGAAGCCTTGAAAATTATTAAAAAGATTCAACAAAAATCAAGGGTGTATGTGCATCGAGTGGGCTTTGATCCGCCTCCGCTGAAATTGATTGAAAGTCGGTATAAGGGGGAGTTGAAAGACGTGCGAGATATTGACCGCTTTAAAGAATTGGAAGTAGCTCCTGAATTGGTACATTGTAGAAAAGCATTACCTATTTTACAAGCAATGAAGCAATACCCACAAGCTGTCAAAAAGGAGCAGATGCGTACCTTAGAATTGGCAGGAGGCGAATTGTCCCAAGAGATGATTTTACAGCGTGGTAATTACCTCGAAGCTCTCCGAGAATTGCGTCGCCTGATAGACCAATATAATTATGATCAAAGTATTTGTAATACTTGTATTGCCCCACTTGAAAAAGCCTTGAGTTTGGCGATTCCGAATGCACAAACACCACCTGTACGTAGGAGTAGTAAACAAGCTTTAACCCGTACTTATTATAATCAACTGTATGTTCGATAAGCTGTTCACATATCATTCGCCACACCCTGAATGGCAAGTGTATATTATTATGGGCGTCGGCATATTTTTAGTCTTGTTAGCGGTGTGGTTTATGTATCGAAATCCGCGTAGGTGGTGGTTGCGTTTACCTCTCTATTTATTGGCTATTTTATCATTGGTCATTATTGGTCTAGCTCCCGAAACAAGTCAATCTTTGGGGACTAAGAAGGCTATTTTAGCCACAGCAGGCACATCTCCTCTACTACTAGATAGTTTACAAAAAACACTTCAAGAGGAAGCCTTGATTTATACACTGACAGATAGTAGTGTAAATGAAACACATATAACTATCCCTAACCTCGCCCACCTAGCTTCCTTACGCCAAGATATTGATACCTTATGGATTATGGGAAATGGCTTGACAAATGATGAACTACCTTATTTACAACATTTTAATACGCAATTGGTATTGAATGCCCCTCCTACGGGTATCCAGCAAATCAATTGGACGCGGCATTTGCAGGAAGGAGAAACACTCGTCGTAGAAGGGCGTTTTTTGAATCAAGAAAAGGAGGCTATTACTTTACAATTAGAAGGATTAGGCGAAACGCTTGAGTCGCTTAGTATAGCTCCCAACAAAAGCCAAACGTTTCGATTTAAAACGCCTATAAAAGTAGCAGGTAACTATCTTTTTTCTTTATCTTACTCTCTGGAAGAAGGGAATATTCAAAAAGAACAAATTCCATTTATTGTTTATCCCTTAAAAAAAGATAAGCAGATACTTATCTTGCTTAACCAACCATCTTTTGAAACGCGTTTCTTGAAAAAACACTTGGCAGAAAAAGGCTATCCAGTGGCCATTCAAAGCCAAATTTCAAAAGAGCAGTTTCATAGTGAGTATTTGAATTTACAACAAAGTGGAAAGTTTTTATTGAATGCCGAAAGCATCGCCCCTTTTAATTTAATCATACTAGATTACCTACGCGCACAACAACTCAATCAGCAGGATTTATCTATTTTGAAAAATCATATTAATGAGACAGGAGCCGCTGTGTTAACCCTAGTAGACGAACAAGCATTGGCAAAAGAAGGAAACCCTAGTTGGTTAGTTCGATTTCCAAATCAAAAAAGTTTTAGAAGTAACGGGCAAGAAGCATTACTCCAAATTCCTGCAACCAAGTATCCTATTGAATTACCTGTTTATCAAATTGCAGCGGGCTTTAATGTCACCCCCATCAGCACCACACAAAAAGGACAGGCAATTGTAGCCATGCGCCAGTATGGATTGGGAAAATACGCAGTTTCTTTTTTGGGCAACAGTTATTTGTGGAAATTGAAGGGATATAACGAAGATTATGCCTTATTTTGGGACACGGTGTTAGAAGCACTAGAAAGTCATTATAGCAATACCAGTCAATGGCATATACAAGAGCCGTTTCCACTTGCTCAACGGGCAATTCATTTTAAAGTACAGAACGAGGCACTAAAAATGCCAGAACTGTGGTTATTTGATGGTACTCAAACAAGCAAAACACTCCCTTTGGCACAAAGTGTAGACCAGAAATCGTGGACAGGAAAAACATGGCTAGAAAAAGTGGGCTGGCATCAATTACAACATAACAATGGTTCCTACCCATTTTATGTATATCCTACGGATGCTTGGAGTAACTATTATACACAGCAAAAAATAGCCCACACCATACAAGCCCAACAAGCACTTAAACAAAAAAACACGTCCAATCCGTCCTTACAAATTCCAACGTATACGCGTCCTATTTCCTTATTTTTCTGGTATATCTTGTTCGTGTTCACTTTGTTTTTATTATGGATAATCGCCAAGTTTCAATCATTTGATGTATCTTCGCGACGAATCAATTAAATAATTTATCATGAATAGAAACTTATTACTACTCGTCTATTGCATTGGCTTATTCTTTTTAAGTGCTTGCGCAAGAGATGGTAGTTCGGAAACCCACAGTGCTGGCACTACTACTGCTGATGATAGTGAACAAACAGCAACTGCTAGTGGTGATTTGAGTTCCGAAAAAGATAGTGTCAGCTATATTTTGGGAGCAACCATCGCTAAAAACCTAAAAAACGATGGCATCACTGATCTAAATACAGGGATGTTTACCAAAGCGATGCAAGATGTTTTTAAAGGGGCAGATTTAGCCATTTCAGAAACAGAATCTAAATCATTTTTACAAGCATATATTACCAAAGCGCGCCAAGAAGTAGTTGCTAAAAACTTGAAAAAAGGAGAAGATTTCTTAGCAGAAAATAAATCAAAAGATGGTGTTGTTACCTTAGAGAGTGGTTTACAATACCAAATCATGAAAGAAGGTGACGGCGCAAAACCCGCAGCTACTGATAAAGTAAAAACACACTATCACGGTACCTTGATTGATGGAACTGTATTTGATAGCTCCGTTGATCGTGGTGAGCCTGCTACTTTCCCAATTAATGGTGTGATACCTGGTTGGACAGAAGCTTTACAATTAATGCCTGTTGGTTCGAAGTGGAAATTGTTTATTCCCGCCAATTTGGCTTATGGAGAGCGTGGAAGCCCAGGAGGAATTGGCCCAAATGAAGCCTTGATTTTTGAAGTAGAGTTACTCGAAATTATGAAATAAAAAAAAGGGAGTGTGGTTAATCCACACTCCCTTTTTTTTATTTTACAAATTTACTACGCACCACCTTATCCCGCATTTTCAATTGCACTTGATAAATACCTGTTATTAAATCAGAAATATCTAAGGCTTGTGCATTAAATCCTTTAATCGCATTAATTGCCTCCTCATGTACCAACTTCCCTGTCAAATCATACACTTCTAGCAATATATCTTCTTCTGTGTCTACGGTAAAGTTGATGTAAATAGCCTCAAAACTCTGATTCGGTACTACACTTTCTAATTCAAGGCGTGCTTCTTTTTCTTTCGTCTCAGTATTCAACATCAATAACTCTATATTAGAAGATTCGTTCATCTTAGCTTCTAGTTGGCTCACCTCAATCGCCACCCGCACTGTTTCACAATTCTCTGTTTCATCACAAGCAGTTACATGCAAATACTCAGTACCTACAAATAGCGGTGCCGAACTATAACTTAGACAACGTTCCTTAATGGTCACATTGCCTCGTTGAATACTCGTTACATTTTCAATTTTAGGCGCGCCTTTTAGCTTACAAAAGTCGGGACAAATTTGTACTGGAATAACAGGCATCGCTTGTACCTCCATCATGGCATCACAATCTAAGGCACTCACCTCAATACTTACCTTTGCATTCAAACACAAGCTATCCGCATCACATACTTGGTAATAAAAAACATCTGTTCCGATAAATTCGGGGAAAGGAGTGTACAAGAAAAGACCTTCTTTGGTTAAAGACACATCTCCATTTTGAGGGCTGGTATGACTCGCAATTTTCAATGCACTACCATCTGGATCGGTATCATTCTGCAAGACATCAATCGCCACCGTTTCACCTTCCGATACGGCTTTATCATCAATCGTTACAGGAGGTTGCGCACCTTCACAACCAATGGTAATATTTACAAAAGACGTTTCACAATCCTCATCCGTACAAGCTGTTACTTTTATCACATCGTCCCCTTTTGACACCCCGCTACCTGCTGTATATTTAATACATTGATCCATAATCTCTACGGTACCACCAAAAACGGTTTCCCAATCGGTAATGGTATAAGCCTCTTGTAAGCAAAAATCAGGACAAACCACAATACTATTATTAGGGTTCGCACATTTTTGATACACAAACGGATCACAATGCATCACAGGTTGTTTTACCTCAATGGCCAAAAACCCTTCATCACAATCACCACATTCATTACACACTTGATAATAGACCCGATCTTTCCCCTCAAAACCAGCATTAGGACGATAGAAAATATGACGTTCATCTTTTATAACCGCATAACCATAATCTGCATTTTCCAAAATATGCAGGTACAATTGGTCTTGACAATAGCGTTGGTCATTTTCCAATACATCTACCCGCACTCCATCATATCCTGTTTTTTTATTATCCACTTTGCCATTGACCAACAACTTACCTGGCATAATTGAAAGCCCATCATTTACTACAATCGGCTCACTACAAGAACGATGCACAATCACCAACTCTTCTCGACAATTCGTCCCTTCTGATTTACAAATTTGAATCTTCAAAGTATCGCGCCCCTTTGCTGCTCCATCCGCTGCATACTTTAACATATTCGACAGCATCAATTCCAACTGTACCTCCTCTTCCTCACTACGCGTCGCTTCCATATTAATATACTCTCCCTCATTCAAATGTGGCAACACCAACAACTGCCCATTAACATCTACACATTGTTCCAAGACAGGTGCATCTGCTAACTGTTGAAATACAAAATCGCCCTTATCAAACACCTCTCCCAATTGTAAGGTATGTCGTATATTCTCCTTCGAAACTAATTGTAAAGACTGCGGTACACTCGACAAATCGACCTGAATATGATAGGTATCTTTGGCCAATTGATTAAAAATATAGTAGCCACTACTATCGGTAACGGTCACTCCCATTAAATTTTCTGCGGTGTCAAACAAGTTAATCGTCACCCCTTCAATGCCTCTTTCTTGTCCATCTACTTCATACACCACCCGATTACAAATAGCACCCGCACGAATCGAAGTCAAACCAAAATACACCTCTAATGCCTCTTCATCCGTTGCAACCGTTTTCAACAAGCCACTGGGTGTTGTTAACGCGTATCCTTGTGGCGCATCCTCTATGGCGACATAATAATTCCCTTTAGGCAGCTTTCCAAACGAATAAAAACCACTATTATCCGTCACTGCCACCCCAATGGGCTTACGCGCATCATTATACAAGCGAACTGCCACCGCTGGAATACCTGCTTCGTCGGGGTCTTGTAAATGATTGCCATTTTCATCATGCCACACCCGATAAGCAATACGTCCATTCAATAGCGGTTGAAAAGAAAAAGCAGCACGTTTCATCAATAAGCCTTCTCGCAATTCAACATGCACCATTCGCGCACTCCCTAAACGATATTGACTCAACTGCCCCGTATCTACCTCAATCAGATAGGTACCAGTCAATAAGCCCTCAAACACATAAGTACCCGCCTCATTCGTGCTTGTTTGCTGCAATAAAAGGGAATCTGTTGTTAATAATCGAACCACCACCTGATCAATACCTGGCTCTCCAGGTTCTCGAAAAGAATTGCTATTCACATCTAACCAAACAATATCCTTGATTTGGTAGCGCGCTTCTTCCGATGATTGGGCAAATGTAGTAGTTATATTGAAGCCCATATAACAAATTAGGGCAATAAACAGGCAAGAACCTATAACACGGCTTCTCATTTTCGGTTTAGTTTTTTTATCATATTTCCAGGATCACAGCACACAAATACCTTTCAGAAATGTCTTGTAACATTTTTTAACCAGTCGAATTAAGCAATTTCAGTATTTTTTTCAAACTGGCACTTGGAGATCGCTGAAAAAATTCCTATATTTAGGGCGTATTCAGCTATCTCAATGCTGATAGACACGAAAGAAGAGAAAGTCTCAATCCCCACCGAGCACCATCCTCTTCTTTCTTTTTTTTTGCCTATTCATCAAGCTTTCCTTCTCATTACTTACCTTCTCACAAAAAATGTTCCTAAGCATTTTATATTCATTTTTACCATCTATTTTGTTGTCTCGATTATGTCATATTTGGGCGTGCCGCCAATAAGAAAAAGGCACACATCATTTCATGATGTGTGCCTTTTTCTTATTGGCGTCGGGCTATCCGCTTGTAGTTGGCTCATATAAGCGAAGTCAGCTATTCGCCTAGCAGTGTCTTCCTTCGTCAGCCCTGCTAGGCGTAGCTTCCTACCGCTTCTGTTTCGCCAAGCTACCACTACTATCCCTCACGCGGTAAACAATGATTGGGTGATTGAATGATTGAATGAATGATTGTAGGGGCGATCCCTTGTGGTCGCCCAATTCTGAATG
>JAHDHP010000251.1 GCA_020631245.1 Bacteroidota bacterium
GCACCCGCTTCTGTTGCATTTGCCAAAAATACTTTTAGTGTTTGTATGTACTTTTCAACCGTATTTTTTCTAAGTTTCTTAATTTGGGTAAGGTATTTTACAAAGTCATCTTTAAAGTCAGATGTAATATCATCAAATTCGAGTTTACCTTTACTTAGTTTTTGGAATGCAAATAAATGATTACGGGCGGAAACATAGGTTTTAATAGTTCCTTTTTGCTTTTTTCCTTTTGACTGTTCAATGAATTTATCAATGTACTCTATTACTCTTAGTTCTGAATATTCTTTTTCAGGTTGAATATTTTTATACACTTTATCTAATGAAACCTTTAGAAGTTTATTAGTTGGCTTGATATTATCATTCTGATAGGTACGAAATATGTTATTAATATATCCTGTAAGGTTGGTTAAGCTCTGATTAAATTCAGGATGATTAGGAAACTTTCCAGTTCTTTTTGCTCGTTGTTTTTTCTGATCCCAATATTTTTCATCTATTCGTAAACCTGTATTGTATTTCAATACTCTTTTACTCTTAGCATATCTAAAATATAAAAAGATAGGACTTTCATTTCTTCCTGTTTTCTTATCTAGGTAAAAGTTTGTGGATGCCATACGCTATTTTTACTGTGTTTAAATCTGTACGCAATATAAGCATTACGTACAAATAGCGTACACTTTTTTTTGATTATTTTTAATCTTTCTTTATTGAATTAAATGAACAACACACATAAAGCGTTGACTAACAGTATATTTTGATAAATAAGAAAAGTAAGAGATAATAAAAGTTCGATTCTGAGACCCGTTACAATTATTACCGCGCAATCAATAATTTCTTTGTCCAAGTATTAGCCTTACTGGTAGCTCGTAACAAATAAGTACCTACTGGTAAGCTAGTCGTATTGACTGTATAACGATGACGTCCACTGCGTGCTTCAAAATCAGCTTCACCAATCAAGTGCCCATTGAGGTCGAAGATGTGAATTTGTAAGTCGGTAGGTTCGGGGGTGCTATAATTGATAGTGAGTTGATTGCCTGTTGGAACAGGTCCAAAGCTCATATTTCCCCGATTTGAATCGTCTCCTTGCAATTCGATATAAACGGTTTTAGAGAAAGATTTTGCAGGCAATTCCATCCCATCAGAGCGTACAATTTTGACATTATCGAAGAAGATATTGACAGGTAAATAAGTGTCATTGGCTACCGTTTTGAAGTGGGTAATTTCCATTACACAGGCTACTTTACAAACAATACCTTCACCTGCTACGGCTATATGATCAACGCGTGTCATGGCAATATCCCATTGTCCAATATCTTTGAAAATGGTATCAAGCGTCAGTAAACTTCCATCACTGGTTTTTCCTAACCAAGAATCTTCATAACTCAAAACAGGATCATTTAATACTACTCCTTCTGCTTGTGCATCGGGGTCGGCAAGGGTAAACTGGGTGGTGAATGCAAGTCCATATACTTCTTCCGCCATTTGTGTCTCATCACCTAAGTGTATTCCAAATTCAAACTCTGCATTTTCGATAATGGTGTCTTGCACTTCTGCAAAAAAGGGAATGCCATCCATATCGGCAATATCGGGTGTACTAGGCGGTAATAATTGGGTGTGGCGACGTTGGTAGTTTTGAATAATAGCTTCTTTATCTATATAATTAACGAAACCATCACCATTCGCATCGGCGTGCATAAAGTAGGTTTCAGGAAATTGGCGCAAAGTGTCTGGATAAATTTGTGCTTCCCAATTTGTGGATGCATTGGGGCGAAAATCACCTGTATATTCATAGGCTAAACCTATATCGAGTAAATCCCATTGATTGGCTTCTCCATCATCATTGGTATCGCCTGGCCAGACGGCACACCAAGCTCCTACTTCTAAATCGAGTGGGGTGATAGTTGGTATTGCATCTTGTTCAATGATTCGCTCACTATCTGGTATATCTACTTGGTCGAAATTGAGATTGGACATATCTAGCGGGTAATTGCTACGAGTAGGAATCATGGGTTGCTGATAGCAAAAGCTTTGTCCTAAATCATCTGTTTTGAGGAGTAAGGCATTCGCATTATCTCCTGCTTCGGTATGTCCGAATATCACATAATCGTGTCCGACGGTACAGGTGAGGCGATAATTATAGTCATTAACATCTGGATGTCCGTAAGAATTTCCCCATAGGTAATTTCCATTCTCATCTGTTCGAAGTATAAAAATATCTTGCTTTCCAGGAGTCGCATGATCGGTATACCCACTAAACACTAATTCATTTCCTTCTACTGGCCCTGTAGAAGTAGCTATAATATCTCCTGTATCTCGATACCAATTCGCCCAATCAATATTACCTGCAAAATCTACTTTGGCAAGAAATGCACTGGTATTAAGACTTCCAAATTTGGTAGTACCAGTGAGGACAATGCGTTCATCTTTAGTGAGGGAACTAAAATTTAGTACTTCATGTACTCCTGTGGAATAGTTTTTACTCCAACGTACATTTTGAGAATTAGGTCCGATATTGAATAAGAGCAGATCGCTCTTACGCAAAGCAGGATCACCTTGTGTCCCTGTAAAAACAAGCCCTTGTAGTGCAGTGGGATGAATCCCTACCACTGTTTCATATTCGGATGTACCTGTAATGATTTCCCATTCTTTATGACCATTGGGTTGTAATCGCCAAACACCGATACTAGAGTCGTCGATGGTCCCATTATTAAAACGACCAGTTACAGGGCCAGCAACCATTACACTTCCATCGGCCATAGACAAGGCAGCCGTAATAGATTCATCTTCTGTGGTAGTTCCATAAATATGTGACCAGACTACATTGCCATCTTTATCTAGGCGAATAACTAAGGCATCTGACTGTTTGCCGATGGCTGCTCCACCGATAAAATAGCCGCCATCAGAGGTAGGGATAAGGGTTTTTACGACCTCATCTGTGGCCCAATCGTAGCTATTGGCCCAAATAATATTCCCTTCAACATCAGTTTTAATGATTTGAATATCACTATTGACAGGACGTTCACTCAGATGAGTTGGCCCAGCAATTACTAAATTACCATCTAAATCAGATAAGCCGATATAACTAGCAGCAGCCGATTCGGTATTGTAGTATTTCAAGAAACCATTTCCTGTTTGAGCATTTGTTATACTGATACAACAAAAGGATAATAGTATCGTGGATAATATGGAGAAAGCGTTTTTGAACATCATAATTGTTTAACGAGGGAAGCCAGACAAAGGTTTGCCTGGCCGAGTTCTGGGTAAAGTAAGGGTTGAACCTTAATAAACGATAAATATATGAGGGAATATTAAAACTACTATAAAAAACCACTAAGCTCAACAGGAAACTTGCTTATTCAAAGTCAGTTAGAAGCTTATCACAAACGACGTTCTTATGTGACCTTAGTGGTTGTGGAAAATGATGTAATGTTGATTACATCTTTCCTATGTCCTTAGAAATTTATTATCAAAAATAGTTCAATAATGGGTTTACTTTTGATTATTCATTTCAGAACAAGTAATAATTCGAGGTTAAAGGGGGGCAGCCTTTTAATATTACGCAAAAGCAGTAACAGTGCCCAGTTATTAATTCTTTTTTTATTAATGTTTGAGAAAAGAGATGAACAGCCACTATTAGCTATGAGTTGAGTTGAGTTTTTATCTATTACCATTGACTAACAGTAGCCTGTTCATTCTCTAATATTACACTCAAACCATCTAATTTTTTTTAGATTTTATGAGAAAAGTAAAAGGAGGAATAATTCTTACCAAAAAAAGTTTCTATGAAAAATTTTACTTCTTATATAAAAACCTCCCTTTCTTTTCTCGTTAATTGTTTTTAAAAAAAACATACCGTGCTATCGAGATTTATTTTTTTGGGTATATAAAAAAGGGAGAACTAGCAACGCCTAATTGTGTTAGTTTGAACCCCCGTTCATGTCATCTGATGTAACAAACGATGCTAGTTCTACTCCTTTATCCAAAAAAAATAACAGCTTAGTTAAAAGGAACACCAAAAAAATAAGAATTGATGTGTTTATTGATTTAGCATTCCTTATATAAATTGATTTATGAAAACATAATTCAATTTGTTTTTACAGGAGACGGGAAACCCGATAGCTTAATTTTTAAAATCATTTAAAAAGAAGCAAGAAGTGAAAGGCTATTAATTTGCCCATTAATAGAGTTTTTGTTTCCTCCAACTCTTGCCTTCTACAACTTGCTTCTTGTTCCTGAATAATTCACTCTGCAACTTACAATTACAAATATAAATGCAGATGGCTCCTAAATAAAGTACATTGTAATGACATTTTAATAATTTTTTTCCTTAACTTGTGAAAAGAAGCAATGTAACAACACCAACACAAACAACTGTATATCAATAATTTAAACACAAATCTCACACCCTAACAAGCTGACACTTTTATAACATTTTTTTAATAAAAAATAAGCTAATAAACATTTCATTATTCTTTAAAAAACAGCTAACAACCCGCATACAACAATTCACCACACTGGTATATTTATTGTATAAGAGTCATTTTAATAAACCATGCGAAAAAGCAAACTCATATCGTTATTACAAGCACTAGATGCTGAAGAACTAAAATTATTTGTTCGATATACTGACTCCCCCTTTTTTAATACTAATAAAAATGTAATCGCGCTTCTTGCTTATCTTCGTAAATATTATCCAGCATTCAATCAATCTACCTTTACCAAAGAAAAAGCTTTTAAAGCTATTTATGGTAAGAAGAAGTACAGTGAACAACAGCTCAGTAATATCATGTCTGAGTTATCAAAATTACTTTTGGGTTTTTTAATGCAGGAACAATTGAAAGGGCGTCCAACTTTTTGTGATTACCTCACTTTAGAAGGGCTACAGACTAGAAATTTAGAAGCACAGTATAGTCGAAAATGGAAAGACACCAAGCAGCAATTGGAAGACAGTGGTTATCGGGATGTAGAATACTATTATAATACCTACCTTTTAGAAGAACTCGCCTTTACTTCTAATGTCAAAAAAGGACATATTACAGAGTCCAACCTATCCGAAGTTATCTTTAATTTTGAATATTACTACTTGTCCAATAAGTTAAAATATTGTTGTGTGATGCTCAATAGACAACAAATTTTTTTAGAGGAAACGCGAGAAAGCTTCTTACTGGATGAATTACTAGAGCTGGTAGAGCGTCACTCTTTCGATGATGTACCTGTAATTATGATATGGTATCATCTTTTACTTACGCTCCGCAATGAGGCTGATGAAGCATATGCGCAACTTAAAAAGGTTCTTGATGAAAAAGGAAGTAGCCTTCCTAAAGAGGAATTGCGTCAGGTATATAGTGCGGTTTATAATTTCTGTAATAAACAGTATAAGCGGGGCAAGGAAGGGTATTTACGAGAGATATTTGAGGTCTTAATAAATATGCTAGAAAGAGAATTGATTATGGTAGGTGGCTTTATTACCCCCCATCTCCATTTTCGAAATCTCGTAATGGTTGCCCTCCGTCTTGGAGAAGTTACTTGGGGAGAAACCTTTATTAAGGACTATGCCTCAAAAGTACATTCTAATTATAGAGATAGTACAGTTGCTTATTGTAAAGCAGCACTGTATTTTCAGAAAAAGGAGTATGCACAAGTCATTGAAAGTTTACGAGAATTTGAACTCAAAGACTTCTACCATTATATGGATCATAAAATATTACTGATTAAAACCTACTACGAGTTAGAAGAATATATGTCGCTTGAATCTTTATTGGAACAAATGCGGATTTATCTGCTTCGTGCAGAGAATCGCCCAGAACATTACCGTCTCGCGTACAATAATTTCATTAAAATGATTCAACGATTACTCCGCTTTTTTGGAAAAGGAAAGGAGGACGAATTACGCGAAACAATTCTGAATACAGAGACATTGATCGAAAAAGATTGGTTACTCAAAAAAGTAGAGGATTTATAATAATCAATAAAGAAAAAAAAGGAGTTACTTTCGTAACCCCTTTCAATGACAGAGAACATATATTAGTAATATAATAAGTTACTTATCTTATCATTCCCACTTACCGCAAATAATTCCCTGTACAATAATTAAGTTCTAACTCCTATAATTTAATAGTGAAATTGCTTTAGAAAAACTGCCGAGGTAGCGATCGACTTAAACTCGCTACCTGGCAGCTAATGTGTAAAACAAAACCCAATTTTGACTTAAAAAAAGACCTTAAATAAAGAAGAATAAATTACTAGTACCATAATGCTGACTATCTTGTCGATATACTTCGTTGTAAAGCCTCACCGATGCGCTGCATCGCTTACATTTTACGCCTTGTCTATCAAAAAGCTAGTGTCGTATTTTGGTACTACTTATTTTTTCATCTTTACTAATTGTGTCAGGTCGAAGAAGCTATTTAACTTATAAGAATGAGTAATAACCCATCTAGAAACACCCTATTTGTTATCACTAAGCTCTTGACCCGACACTATATATAGACTCCTTTGAAGTAGATGTATATTCTACTCTTCTGGATGATTATTTTCTGTACTAAAAGCAAAGAAGCTAAAAACTTCTTTGCTTAGTTCATGTGTACCCGAACACAGTGTGATTAAATTTATATTGACGAACAACATATTTTCACAACAGCGTTCATAAGAAAGACTTATGAGCAGGCGTTTTTTCCCGACAAAATGCGAAAAAAATCACATAATTTTAATCATTACTTGTATAGAATTGAATTTGTGAGAAATATAAGAGTCGCCAGCGAGGACGCTGGCGGTAGCTCCGTCGGACGTTTAATCGTAAATCGTCGGACGTTTTCCGCGTGAGGGATAGTAGTGGTAGCTTGGTGAAATGGCTGCTTTGTGAAGCAAAGACTAGCAGGGCTGACAGCGGAAGACACTGCTAGGATTATGCTGAACAAGCCGCTATGAGCCAACTACAAACGGATAGCCC